>CASEEB010000183.1 GCA_949286815.1 uncultured Eubacteriales bacterium
TGTCACTTTATATTCAACATCGGCTACCTTCTCCGAGTTGTATCCCTCACCGGTGAATTTCTCAAGCACAGCCGTGCTCGCGCTTGCCGCGGATTTGTTTACAACATAATCAAAGGTTTCCCAACCCTGGTTTTCCTGGTCTGAGTCTATGTACAGTGTCATCCACAGTTTATCCGTGTAGGGGGTTATATCCTCCGCGCACTCTATGTTGAAGTATACATATTCGTCGTCTCTTGCCACCTGCGCTCCTATTATATCGTTTCTGCCTGAGGTCTCGGTGTAATAATAACCGTCGTAGCCCTCATGGTCTCTGTCACCAGTGTTTCCGATATATGACGCGAAATAGGGACCGACATCTTCCCATTGAGTAATATCGCCGTTTATGTCAATCGTTTTCTGCAATGTCGGCTCAGGAATCGGGTTACAGCCTTTATATTTGCGCACATAGTTTACCATAAGGTAATAATAGTGGTCTTTCAGTTCGCCCTTCGTAGGTTCTATATCACGGCTGAACTCATTGTCAAACTGGTCTACAAGCGCGTTGTTGACAAGGCTGTTAGGCCCGCCCCAAGGAGAGGGCTGTCTCCACGCGTGCCATTCGTTGTACCCGGTAATAAATACAACCTTGGGGTCGATTTCAAGAGCATAATCAAACTGTTCGGAGAAATTGTATCCCCACAGCGAAGAATTTTCTTCCTTGTCATATCTGTCCGGATATTCCGAGGTATACGAACGTCCCATGACATTTTCGCCGTTCATGGCGGTAATTTCATTAGTCACATAACTATGGTTTACCGCAACGCCGACAGACATCTGTTCAACTATTCCGTCTCTTCTGTCTTTTCCGGTACTGTAATACAACGCCTGAGGATATGTAGACAGCCATCCCCACTGTTTATAAGCCGTATTCTCCATAACATAGGCTGCCTGACCTCCGCGCCACGAGAAAAACGAGCGATACGTGCTGTTTGAATGTGCCATAAGCATGGGCTTATCTTCCCAGTAAAACCAAAGATCCTGATATTTCCCGTCTTTATAAATGTCGTTATACAGCGCCTCTATCTGACTGTTGCTTCCGTCGTTTGCGGCAAAAGGCAGCACGTAAGATATTTTGGGAACCGCCACGCCGTCCGCCAGTGCCTTTGTCCATTCCTCATACATTGCGGTATAACCGGACTGCCAAGTAAAAGAGCCGTTCGTATTATCGTTAAATACAGCGTCTATACCGGCGTTGGCAAGCATTTCTGCCTGACGGCGCAAAACCCATTCGTCGCTTGTTCTGTAAAAGCCGTAAATCGGCTCATTCCAGAAACAATAATGCCCGGTACCCTCCCACGCCTCATGATTGTAATCATTTTTTGCCTCGGGATAAAGCTTCATAAATTCCGTGGTGTTCACGCATCCTTTTTCACCGAGTTCATCGTGCCAGTCCCAGTAAAACATAATTACCGTCTTGTCTTCCCTGACATCTCCCACGTCGGCATTTGTAACCGAGGTTCTTCCGAGTCCGTCGGTAAACACCCACGTATCCGGCATAGCCTTGTTTGAATTAAAAAGACTGTCTTCCGGCACAACCGTACTTGTAACATTCTGGGAATCACCCGGATTTTCATTCTCCGCCATTACCGAAACAATTGCAGACGACACCGCCGCGGTTACGGTAAGCGTCGCAAGAAATAACGGAAACGCTCGCTTGATTTTCGCTTTCATAATACCTTTTTCCTTTCGTCAGTAAACAATAATCATAATATAAACAATTCTCCCAAAGAAGTTTTATTTAAATGGCAAAAAGAATTGTTGATATCCGGATTATTAAAAACACCGTCTGTCCGCAACAAATTGTGAACAGACAGTGTTGCTTATAGTTTATTATACAATAACCGAAAGGTTTTGTCAATAATTTTTATTAATTTTTTATGTCTCTTAATTTGAAATAACAAAAACCGATTTAGCAAGTAATTTAGCCATATCTCCGCGGGTTATATTATCGGACACACCGCAAACTCCGTCCGACGCTTCAAGTATACCTAACGCGTGTATTGAGTAAACGGCTTTACTCGACCAATCGGGAATCTCGTCCTCGTCCGCAAATACCGGTGTCACTTTAGCGTCCGCATATCCTATAATATTGCTAATGATAACCGCCGCTTCGCTGAGTTTTATATTTTCATCGGGTTTAAAATAAACTTCACCGTCCTGCTTTATACCGCTGATGTACCCCATCGAATACGCAAGTGCCACATAGCCTTTTTTCTCCGGACTTATATCATCGTCATCGTAAAATTCGGTCTTTTCCACGTCGGGAATATTCTTTATTCCCAACGCTTTCATAGTCGTAACAAGAAAATCCGCTCTTGTCACTTCCCTGTCAGGCTCAAAATAATAGTTATCACCCACAAGCACCCCGTTCATCGCGCCTATCTCTGTCATGGTAATCGCATAATTATATATGTCACTGTCCTCAAGATCGCTGTATACCGCGGATGTTGAGGGAGACGAAACGTCAAGGCTTACTTTTGCAGACGCGCTGTAGTTACCGTATTTGTCTCTCGCCACATATTCAAAGCTGTCTTTTCCGGTATATGAACCGCCCGGAGTATATACGTATGTGCCGAGATTCTTATCCGTAAGTGTTATATAACCGTTCTCCGGATATTTGGTTATTTCATATGTAAGTTCATCCCCCTCCGGATCATATGCGCTTAGCACGCCGGTTGCCTTTATTCCCCTATAGGTCTGTAGGTTCAACGAGGCATACGACGCAAGACTTACGGTAGGAGAGTAGTTCAGTTCTTTCAGCATAAATACCGAACACTCTATCTCATACGCGCTGTCATTGACGGTAAATTTAAATGAAGTTTCTTTTCCCACTCCCGATTTTGCCTCTTCATACGTCATTTGCGAGAGATTCTGGGCACTGATTTTCTGTCCCTCTTCTACTCCCACAGACCCAAGGTAAAGAGAACCGCAGACGGCTTCGGGCAATTTTGTAATGGTTATATAATCAATTTTCGCGAGATTCATCGCGCAGGCAAATCTGTCTGCGGAAAAATTCAAAGCTTCCCCGCTTATTCCCGCAACAGCCATTCCGGAATTTGCCGCGATTACATCAAGCCCGTAAGATACCTTTACCGCTTTGTCTTCTATCAGGTCCTCCGACAATTCGCCCGTATACAGGACAGGGTTTCTGTCTTCGTCCGATTCGTCAGCGGCGAACGCGGATACGCATAATCCCGCTATCAATAAAGCGGCAGACAGAACCGCACACCCGAAACGAAATATGCTTTTCATAGTTTTAATTCCTCCGTACCGTAAATTTAAATTGCTTTATCGATATAATTATATTTTTGGACAGAATAAAATATAACCGAACATTCTTATTTGCCCGATAATTTTAATTATCGTCACAGAAAATTCTCAATACCGGCAATAAATAGTGATATAATGTAATTATAGGGTATAGATTCAAAAAACAACCAAACAGATAAGGCGAAAATATATGAGTAACAATGAAATCAGCATTACATTGTTAAACATGACAAGATAATTTTTTTTGCCGAGCCCTCGAAAAAATGAAAACTCCATATCATCTTAAGGAGAGTAGAGACTATGAACATCGCATATGAACAACGATACCGCGACTGGCGCAGGATGTATGACCCACTGTTCGCACCGGAAAACAGATGCCCCGTCCAGGATGAAGATTTAACCCTGAGTGACGGATTTTCTGTCCGTTCCGAATCATATACCCACAATGGCAACTTAAATTTGAGCGTCAGTGAAAACAAACTGCTTGACAGCAAAGGTAGGGCGCTTTATGTCTGGCGAAATCTGGACGACAGCGGAAATTTTTGCTCTCTTTTTCGCCACAATAACGGCTGCAACTACCTGATATTTCACATTGAACTCTACGGATACAGTGTCATAGAGCTGGAAAGCAAACAAGAGATGCACTATGTCCCCTCCCAAGTTCACCCAAAAGAGGGACAAGAAGCAGATGAGGTCTTCATCTGGACGTCAGCATACTATGAATCCGACGCGGACCTGTTGATTGTCAACGGCTGCATATGGGCTTGCCCTTACTCCACGATTGTTTTGGACTTTTCCGAACCTCTTTTACCTCAGCCGGCAGAACAGTGGTTGGATATGCGCGCTCTCATCGATCCGGACTTTTCCCTGTACGGAGACATTGAGTTTGCCTGTCGGGAAGGAGAAGAATTGGTTTTCAGGGGAAGAGACAGGGACGATGGAACATATAAGGAAATCCGTGTATCTACAGAGCGGATTCGGGCTGATCTTCAAAAAAAGAAACCAATGACGGGACAGACCGAGAACAGATGATATAATTTACTGTTTACAAAATTACCAAAAAATCAAAAAGAATGCTAATTTTAACACATCGTCTCATTGTTCTGCCCGATAAAAAGAAGCCGTTCTGTTATTATACATTAAAAATTGGGAAGGAAAACAGACAACATTCATGGAGTTTATCATTTCGGAATTGCAGGCAGGCAAAAGCGTGCTGTCGTATTTAAAAAGCTCGGTAGGTTTATCTTCGGGAAATATCTCCTCGCTTAAAAACATTCCAAACGGAATCACGGTAAACGGCAGGCAGGTGACAGTACGTTATATTCTCAGCGCGGGAGAGACGCTGTCAATAAAAGAAGAAGACAATATCGACAGCATAAATCACAATATCAAACCGGTCGATATACCTGTCGAAATTATTTATGAAGACGAAAATCTTATCGCGGTAAACAAGCCT
>CASEEB010000184.1 GCA_949286815.1 uncultured Eubacteriales bacterium
CCGGTTCGAATCTGTCTACAGACCCGAAATGCCCGAAATGCATCTACAAAATTCTGAAAAACTTCAGAGTCAGAAAATTGCCCCAATCCGCTTTGACGGATTGGGGCTGGAGAAATCTCTCGAAATCTCCGTTTTTCTCGCACTTCAGTGCTATTTTCGCGCCTGCATCTAAATCAGACACTCATCATGGCTGGGGTGGCCGGATTCGGACCGACGAATGCGGGAGTCAAAGTCCCGTGCCTTACCGCTTGGCTACACCCCAATAATTAATTATATTAACCATATTTACATGACGCTTATACATTATATCACATATAATGACGCTATGTCAAGTGTTTTTTTGCTTTTTATGGAAGTTAAAGTTAAAATTAATTTTAAGGGGATGAAGATATGTTTGTGATATTGCATATTTATGTTGTATGTCCATACAATTTACAAAATATGGTTGAATAACCGATTGAAATATGATATAATTATAACCACATAAAATTTGATATTCTAATGTTAAAATTTAAATGTTAATATAGACAAGGAAATGAATTTGCGAGGTGAAAAAATATGGAGATCAAAACATATGAACATAAGGTTCAGTATTACGAAACCGACTGCATGGGAATAGTACACCACAGCAACTATATAAGATGGTTTGAGGAGGCAAGAACAGATTTTCTTGAGCAACTCGGAATAGGTTACGATAAAATGGAGCAAATGGGTATCTTAAGTCCGGTGGTTTCTGTAGGATGCGAGTACAAGACGATGGCGAAATTCGGTGAGACGGTTAAAATAGAAGCAAAGATAAAGGAATATAACGGTGTTTCTCTTGTCTTGGACTATATTGTATCCGACAAGCTGACCGGGGAGGTTAGGGCAGTCGGATCAAGCAAGCATTGTTTTATAAGCAGGGCGGACGGTGCCGTTATAGTAATGAAGCGCAAATATCCCGAAATCAGCAAGTCGTTGAAAGCCTGTATTGAGGACAAAGGTACGGACAAATAATAAAGATAACGATTTTACAATAAGTGTTAATACGGAGAATATTGTCATGGAAAAGAACGCGTATAGCCCCGAAAAGCTTAAAATTTTGAATCTTCTGGCGAAAGAATATCCTTCAATCGAATCCGTCAGCTCGGCAATAGTCAATCTGAGCGCAACCGCCGCGCTTCCGAAGGGCACCGAGCATTTCATGAGCGATTTGCACGGAGAGGCGGAGGCTTTCAACCACATTTTGAATAATTGCTCAGGCGTTATCCGCGAAAAGGTGGATAATATGTTCGGCAAGTCAATGACGGCGGTCGAGCGCAAAAAACTGTGCGCCTTGATTTACTATCCGGTTGAAAAACTCGATGAGATGCATCTCGCGGGCGAGGACACTGAGGAATGGTACAGATTTACGCTTTACAGGCTTTCGGAGCTGGCGCGCTCGGTGGCATCCAAATATACGCGTTCAAAGGTGCGCGCCGCTCTGCCAAAGGAGTTTCAGTATATCATAGACGAGCTTCTGCACACCAGCGGCGAAGAGCACGACAGACAGCAGTATTATGATAAAATCATATCCACCATTATTGAGATAGGTCAACAGGAATCTTTTATCGAGGCTTTGTGCAGTCTAATTAAACGGATGGCGGTCGACTGTCTGCACATCGTGGGGGATATATATGACAGGGGAGAGCACGCGGACAAGATTCTGGATATGCTTATTGAACACCATAATGTAGACATACAGTGGGGTAATCATGATATAGTCTGGATGGGCGCCGCCGCCGGCAGCAAGGCATGTATCGCGAGCGTGCTCAACTCCGCCATTCAGTACAATACGCTTTCTCTGATTGAAAATACGTACGGGATAAGTCTTAGAGACCTCATCGGATATGCTCAGGAGACCTACTCGGAATGTACGTGGTTTATGCCCCGGAATCCGGAAGACAAATATTATATAAAGAACAACATGGATAATCTTTCCAAGGCTCACAAAGCTATTGCCATTATAATGTTCAAGCTTGAGGGTCAGCTGATACTCAGACATCCGGAGTACGGAATGGAAGACCGGCTTTTGCTTGACAAGATAGATTACGATAATTCCACCGTAACTATAGACGGCAGAGTTTATCCGCTCAACGACCGTCATTTTCCCACAATCGACAGAGAAAATCCGTACAGACTTTCTTTTGAGGAAGATAAACTTATGGATTCATTGAGTATGGCGTTCAGAAACAGCGCGGCTTTGCAGAAGCATGTCAAATTTTTATACGGCGCGGGCAGCCTTTATAAGATACACAATAAAAATCTTATGTTTCACGGCTGTATTCCGATGACCGAGGATGCCGGCTTTGAGGAAGTCACTTTATTTGACGGAAGGAAAGTAAGCGGCAGGGAATATATGGACAGCTGCGACAGAATCGCGAGGTATGCTTATTATAACGGCGACCTTACCTCTCTTGATTTTATGTACTATTTGTGGTGCGGGAAGAAAAGCCCTTTGTTCGGCAGAGAAAAAATGACTACATTTGAGCGCTATTTTGTCGCGGACAAAGATACCTGGAAAGAGGTAAAGAATCCGTATTACCGTCACGTTGAAAATTATGACGCGGTGTGCAGGATACTTGAGGAGTTCGGACTTGACAAGACCTATTCACACATTGTAAACGGTCATGTTCCTGTTAAGGCGGGACAGGGGGAAAGCCCTGTCAAAGCGAACGGAAAATACATTCTTATAGACGGGGGATTCTGCAAGGCTTACCACACCACGACCGGTATTGCGGGGTATACGCTTATCTATTCGTCAAGAGGATTGCGGCTGGTTTCTCACGGTCAGTTTGAGGGAAAGACCGCTTCCATCAAGCACAACAAGGATATATTGGCCACGGAAGATGTTGTGTTCGAGACTATGCAGAAGCGCATGTATGTGTATGATACAGACGAGGGCAAAGAGCTTCTTGACACGATTACAGACCTGAAAAGTCTGCTTAAGGTGTATATGGAGGGTGCGATTTCACAGGACGGGAGCGTAATGTGACATTATTTATTGTGTAAGAAGATTTTGATATTCTGACCCGAACAAAAGAATGGAAAGATTTACCCGATTATAAATTTACATATGAGTGAGACAATATCGGGTATGTTAAAACAGACCTGCTCAGACTGGTTCCGAGCAGGTCTGTTTTTTAATTGCGGTAAATCCGAACATTTATTATCTTAAAGTCTGAAATTTATGCCCAGCTCATGGTAGAGGGTTTTTCCTCAAAGATACAAACACGGTTGAGGAAAGCTATGGCCTTTCTCAGTCCCTCGTCGATTGTCATAACGCTGTCTTCATGTTCGATTGAAAGGACTTTGTCGTAGCCGCAGAGTCTGAGGTTTGACACAAGGTCGTTCCAATAGGTCTCGTTGTTGCCGTATCCCACCGTGCGGAATATCCACGAGCGGTGCAGCTCGTCGCTGTAATGTTTTGTATCGAGCACGCCGTTTGCCGCCGTATTATATGTATCTACTTTGGTATCCTTCGCGTGCACATGGTATATAGCCCCGGCAAGCTTGCGTATGGCGGCTACCGGGTCGATGCCCTGCCATACAAGGTGGCTGGGGTCAAAGTTTGCGCCGAGCACCTCGCCCACCGCATCTCTCAGCTTAAGCATGGTTTCGGGATTATACACGCAGAATCCCGGATGCATTTCAAACGCTATGTGCGTGACATTGTGGTCAAGCGCGAATTTTCCGGTTTCTTTCCAATAGGGAATCAGCTTCTCATTCCACTGCCAGTCAAGTATTTTCAGATAATCGTCCGGCCACGGGCAGGTCACCCAGTTCGGATACTTTGAGTTTTCGCTGTCTCCCGGACAACCGGAAAACGTGATTACGGTGTCAATTCCGAGCTTTTCGGCAAGCAGCACCGCGTTTTTGAAGTCGCTGTCGTATTGCTTTGCCGTCTCCGGGTTTGGATGCAGCGCGTTGCCGTGCGCGGCAAGAGCGCATATTTCAACGTCGTATTTTTTGAATGTGTCTGTAAACTCCCTGAATTTTTTTTCGTCTGCCAGAAGTTCTTCCGGATTACAGTGCGCTTTCCCGGGATAACCGCCCGCGCCGATTTCGACAGTATGGATTCCGAGACTTGTGAGTATTTTCAGAGTTTCGTCAAGAGGCTTTGCGCCGTAAAGATTTGCAAGGACGCTGAGTTTCATATTTTTTTACCTTTCATATTAAATTTTTTGAGTTGAATTATTATCAGAATCTGTATATATCGCCGGTTGCCGCGGAGGTATAAATGCCTTCGAGTATTCTTGTAACCGTATAAGCCTGTTCGGGAAGCACGCAGGGGGTCTTGTCGTTTACCACCGCGTCAATCCACTGAGCCGCCTCGATTACGGACGGGTCGGCGGAATTTACTCCCTCGAAAAACGCCGCTCCGGTGGGATTAAGTGTAGGACGAAGAGTGTATTGCACGTCGTTTCTTATGCCGTTTATCCTCACTCCGTCATACAGGTCGGCTCCCGCCAAAGTTCCGCAGATGAGTGTTGTCGCCTCGCGTACATCGAGCATGTTGAGCGCCCAAGCCGACTCAAGATTGATAGTCGCGCCGTTTTCCATGACAATAAATCCGAAAGCGGAGTCCTCAACCGTAAACTTTTCGGGGTCCCATTTTCCCCACGCGTTGCCCTGGTTTAAGGAGTTGTTGAGCTTGTGATAAGATGTTCCCACGCAGTATTTGGGCTTATAATTATCCATAATCCAAAGCGTGAGGTCGAGAGAATGGGTTCCGATGTCAATAAGAGGACCTCCGCCCTGTTCATATTCGTTGAGGAACACGCCCCATGTAGGCACTGCTCTGCGGCGCAAAGCGGTTGCTTTCGCGTAATATATATCTCCGAATGTACCGTTCATCGCCTCGGTTTTAAGGTATTGCGCGCCTGCGGTCTGTCTTGTCTGGTATCCGATGGTCAGCTTTTTGCCGGTCTTTTTCGCGGCGTCAAGCATCTTTTTCGCTTCGGCGGAATTTATCGCCATAGGCTTTTCACACATGACGTGCTTACCCGCTTCGAGCGCGTCAACCGTTATAAAACTGTGGGAACGATTGGGAGTACAGACATGTACCACATCTATGCTTTTGTCTTCAAGCAGTTTTTTATAGTCGGTATAGACCGAGGCGTCGGCGCTGCCGTAATCCGCTTTTGCCTTCAGCGCTCTTTCTTCGATAATATCACAGAACGCGACCATCTGCACATTGGGAAGCTGTTTAAGCGAGGGCATATGTTTGCCGTTCGCTATTCCTCCGCAGCCGATAATACCTATTCTTACTGTTTCCATTTTTTGATCATTCCTTTCTTAACGCTAAATCAGCGTTTTGTGCGGTTTGCCTTTGGCAAATCGGCGCCGTGCTTTTTGCGCCGAAGTCACAAAAGGCGTGTTTCTTACTTCCTGATAAATATTGAAGCAATATAATTCGCTCCATTCCATACAGTAATATAATATACTTTTTTTGGAATTTTTTCAAGGGGATTTTTAAATATAATCAGATATTGGAGAATTGCACAAAAATTTTACTCTTTTTTTGTGTAAAAGGCTTGATTTTAAGCCGCTTTCGTGATAAAATAATAACAGAAAACGAATTATTTATGCCGCTGTTGCGGCGGAACGGAGATTTTAATGTTTGTCGATATGTTGGGTAAGTCCAGACTGAAAATCGGACTTCATACTCATACGACGCTGTCTGACGGAAGAAAAACACCGGAGGAAGCGGCGCTTATCTACGCAAGGGAAGGATATGACGCTATAGCGATTACAGACCACTGGATTTACGGTGAGGAAAGAGAAATAGAAGGACTTAAAATTATATCGGGATGTGAGTATAATTTCGGTGGAGGCAATACCCGAAACGGGGTATATCACATATTGGGACTCGGAATGACATCCGACCCCGAGATACCTGAGGATTGGCAGCATCTTATAAAGACCTCTACGCAAAAGGCCGCGGAGGCTATAAAAATGATAAAACAGCATAACGGAATTGCGGTTTTGGCTCATCCGGCATGGAGTCTGAACAACCATTCACAGATATTAAAGCTCGGTCATTTTGACGCGCTTGAGATATACAATTCGGTGTCAGAGCACGGTATGTCGGACAGACCGTATGCGGGGCTTATCGCGGACATGCTCGCCACGGACGGAATCGTGGTTCCGCTTTTGGCTACCGATGATACACATTATTATGACGGAGACCAGTTCGGCGGCGCGGTAATGGTAGAGGCCACGGATTTTGATTCGCAGAGCATAGTAAGGGCAATTCTCGCGGGCAGGTTTTATTCCACACAGGGACCCGAAATACATATCAGACAGATTGCCGCCGACAAGATAAGAGTTATCTGTTCGCCGGCGGAGAAAATCGTATTTTTATCAAATCTCGCCTGGACACAGGGAAGGGTAGTACGGGGAGAAAATCTTGTGGAAGCCGAATATACCGTTAACCCGGACGAAACCTTTGTCAGGGCGGAAATCACCGACGCCGCCGGAAAAAAAGCGTGGAGCAATATTATTTCGTTCAGCTGAGG
>CASEEB010000185.1 GCA_949286815.1 uncultured Eubacteriales bacterium
TCTGTAAAGCGTAAAAAGAAGTCGGAAGCTGCTCGTAAAAGAAAGTTCCGCTGATAATTACTGTTAAAAAGCGGTTTTTAACCGCTTTTTTTCATACTAAGGAGTATTTATGCTTTTAAGACCCAGAATAAAGCTCACAAGAATAACTGATGTAACTTTGAGCCTTTTGGAAAAATACGGGATAAAATCACTTATTCTTGACGTTGACAATACTTTGTCTACACACCACGGTACTGTTCTGACAGACGGGCTTGAGGAATGGCTCGATACAATGGGCAAGGCCGGTATCAAGCTGGTGATTTTGTCTAACTCAAAGCGTGAAAGGGTCAAGCCTTTCGCGGAAAGACTGTCTTTACCGTTTATCAGCATGGGTTTAAAACCTCTGCCTTTTAAATTCGGACAGGCCCTTAAGGCTGTCGGCGCTAAAAAGAAGGAAACCGCCATAGTCGGCGACCAGGTATTCACCGATACGCTCGGAGGTAATCTTTACGGTATAAAAACAGTATTGCTTGATCCTATAAAGCCTGAAACCTCAAGGAGTTTCAGATTTAAACGGAAGATAGAACGTATGGTTATACAATTACTCAAAATCAGAAATACGGAGGTTGATTGATATGCCGAAATTCGGTCCTGCCGGCACTTCGGACAGCTTTACCGCTATGGGCTACAAAAGCAGTCTCGATGTTCCGGAATATATTATAAAAATGGGACTTGACTGTTTTGAGTACCAGTGCGGCAGAGGAGTGAACATAGGAGAGGAGAAAGCAAAAAGCCTCGGCAGGCTGGCGGCGGACGCCGGAGTTTATCTTTCGCTTCACGCGCCTTACTATATCTCAATGTCATCAGTCGAAGAAGAAAAAAGACACAACTCAGTCAATTATATTATCGCTTCTGCTAAAGCGGTCAACGCAATGGGCGGTGAGCGTATAATTGTGCATACCGGTTCGTGCGGAAAAATATCAAGAGCAGAAGCGCTTGAGCTTGCGTGTGATACAATGAAAAAGGCTCTTGAAGCACTTGACAGCGAGGGTCTCGGACATATCCATATATGTCCTGAAACCATGGGCAAGGTAAATCAGCTCGGAACCCTTGATGAAGTGCTTGAGCTTTGCAGTCTTGACGAGCGTCTGATACCGTGCATCGATTTCGGACATTTGAACGCCAGAGACCTTGGCTGCTTCAAAACTGCCGCAGACTTTGAGCGTGTATTTACCGCAATAAAGGACAAGCTCGGCACAGACCGCCTTAAAAATTTCCATTCACATTTTTCAAAGATTGAGTATACCGCCGGCGGTGAAAAACGCCATCTGACGTTTGAGGACGATATATTCGGTCCTGATTATGAACCGGTGATGGAGCTTACGCTCAAATACGGCTGCAATCCTGTCTTTATATGCGAATCTGCCGGTACACAAGCAGAGGACGCGCGTACAATGAAAGAATACTATCTTTCGCTTTTAAAATAAAATTACGGAGGTGCTCCGATGATTTGGCACAGCACAGGCGCGGAAGAAGTACTGCGCGAGCTTGATGTTGACAGTAAAAAGGGTCTTCCCAACGGAGTCGCGGAAATGCGGCTTGAGGAATACGGAAAAAATGTGATTTCAAACCCGGATAAACCTACATATTTGGATAGGTTTTGGGGACAGCTTAAGGGCAAAACGGTTATTTTTCTTATAATCACCGCGCTTCTTTCTTTTATTGTTTCCCTTATGTACAGGGAAGTAAACAGCTATTCATCGCTGCTTATAATTGCAATCGTTTTGATTAACGCGGCAGTAAGCGCTTATCATCTTCATTCATGTGATGAAGCGCTTGACCGAATGAAAAGTATTTCAAACCCATCTGTTCGTGTTCTGAGGGACGGAGTGGTAAAATCGGTCAATTCTTCGCTTCTCGTGCCGGGCGATATTATTCTGCTTGAAGAAGGGGATTATGTTCCGGCTGACGCGCGGATTATTGACAGCAACGAATTCCGCTGCAACGAGTCCTCGCTTACAGGTGATGATATACCGGTTGAGAAAGACGCCGATTTGTTGCTTGATGACATTACCGAAGCCGAAAACCGCTCAAATATGGTGTTTTCAGGTACGAGCGTCGCACACGGAAGCGCCAAGGCGGTTGTAGTCGCTACCGGCCTTAATACGGAAAACGGCAGAACTTCTACGATACTCCGTCAGTCCGGAGAGAAAAAGCTGCCGCTTGAAAATGAGCTTGACGGAATAGGAAAAATTATAAATATTGCGGTTCTTGTTGTCTGTCTTCTTGTGTTTTTTATCGGTATGATGCAGAATTTCAATACCGGAAATTTCGCAAGCACAACGCTTAAAATGATTGTCAACGCCATTGCGCTCGGCGTGGCTGCCATTCCCGAGGGTCTTCCGGCGATAGCGACAGTTGTTATCGCAATAGGTGTTCAGCGTATTGTTGAGGATAAAATAACCGTTAAAGATTCATCGGCGCTCGAGCTTCTCGGTAAGACAGACGTTATCTGTTCAGATAAAACAGGTGTGCTTACACGCAATAAAATGCAGCTCGGTAAAATTTTCGACGGCGATAAAATAACCGATTTTGAAAACGAGGCTGCCGACGAAAAAACGCTGCTGGTGCTTAAGCTTGCGGCCGCATGCTCAACACTTCAGAATGATTCAACAGAAGACGCGATAAAAAAAGCATGTCTCGCATACAATTCAATGTCAGAAAAAGATATTGAAAGCCTTTTCCCAAAACTCAATGTAATCCCCTTTGACTCAGCGCGCAAAACCATGACTGTCATCACTATGATTAACGAAATACCATACGCTATTGTTAAAGGCGCTCCGGAGATTGTTGTCAGGCAGTGTGCAGGCTGCAACACTGAGGAAATACTTAAAATAAACGATTCTTTCGCAAATGACGCTTACCGTATTGTTTGTATTGCGATGCGCCAGCTTGATGCTATTCCGGCAAATCCTAATCATGAGGAAATCGAGCAAAATCTTACTTTTGTAGGTCTTGTGGCGCTTTCCGACCCGCCGCGCGAAACAGTTATAGGAGATATAAAAACCTGTGAGGAAGCCGGCATACGCACCATAATGATTACCGGTGATAACCTTACAACCGCAAGCTCGGTTGCGAGAAGAATCGGTATTTTAAAAGACGGCACAAAAGCTGTTACAGGGGAAGAACTTTCCTGTATAAGCGATACTGAGCTATCAGAAACAATAGAGGATTATTCTGTTTATGCTAGAGTTTCTCCGTCTGATAAATTAAGAATTGTAAAAGCATGGCAGAATCATGGCAGCGTAGTAACTATAACCGGTGACAGTGTTCAGGACGCCGAAGCGCTTGCCGCGGCCGATGTAGGATGCGCAATAGGACGTTTCGGGGCCGATGTCGCGAGAGGCAATGCGGATATTATTATCGCGAGCAACAGATTTGAATCTATTGTCTGCGCTGTAAAAGAGAGCAGAGGCCTTTTCGACAATATTAAAAAATCTGTTTTTTATCTTTTGTCATGCAATTTCGCCGAGCTGCTGACAGTTTTCGCCGGAATGCTTATTTTCGCCGGTTCACCGATTAACGCCGTGCAGCTTCTCTGGATAAATCTTATTACCGACTGTGCTCCGGCTGTTTCACTCAGCATGGAAAGAGCCGAAGATTCCGTAATGAAGCGTAAGCCTTATACAATTTTAAGCAGATTCTTCAATGTCCGTTCAGTAGCTTCGATAGCCGCGCAGAGCGTATTTATTGCCGTAATGACGCTGATAGCCTTTGCCGTCGGAAAGACTGACGGCTCAAAAACAGCGCTGACAATGGCTTTTTCGGTTCTTTCAATGACCCAGATATTCCATTGCTTCAATAATAAATTTGAGAGCTCGGTATTCAACAGAAAAATCTTTTCAAACAGATTTCTTAATTTATCCGCGCTTCTCGCGTTTTTTATAATTTTATTCCTCGTTTTGACACCGGCCGGATATATTTTCGGAATGACAGCGCTGTCTGTCGGTCAGTTTTTGCTTACGCTTTTGCTTTCGGTTCTTATCGTACCGTTCTGTGAAATTATTAAAATTATTAAACGTTTATCAAAAGATAATTCCTGATTTCGGAAAGGAGCTTTGATATGGATAAAATCGAAAGCTTTAAAATTGACCATTTGCGGCTGATGCCCGGACTTTATGTTTCACGGAAGGACTGCAATTCCGGCTGCACCGTGACAACATTCGATATGAGAATAACCGCCCCCAACCGTGAACCGGTTATGGATATGCCTGCTATTCATACAATAGAGCATTTAGGCGCTACTTTTCTGCGCAACAGCGATATTAAGGATAAAATCGTTTATTTCGGGCCAATGGGGTGCAGAACAGGTTTTTATTTTCTTGTTTTCGGAGACGAAATACCCGAAGAAATAGCCGGTACTGTGCTTGATATGTGTGATTTTATTCTGAATTTCAAAGGAGATATACCGGGAGCACTTCCGTCTGAATGCGGTAATTATTCGGAACAGAATCTTGAAATGGCAAAATACTATATAAGGCG
>CASEEB010000186.1 GCA_949286815.1 uncultured Eubacteriales bacterium
ATGTCCGACGGTGAAAAAACCATAGAATGCACAATGTACACATCGGAAAACAACAAAGCCGGACTTGAGCGTTTTAATTACGAATGGTATATTTCGATTGACGGAGGAGAAGAATTTCCTATTGACACCTCCGTGGCGGAAAATCTGACCGCGCTTCTCACCGGGATGGAATTTTTGTCTTGCAAGTCTATCTCTGAAGAAGGAATGGATGAATACGGGATTAACGAATCCAATCTTACTCTAACGGTAAAATATGCCAACACCGCTTCGGATGATTCGGAAGACGAATACAGCTATGTTGTTCTGCATCTCGGAGATACTGACG
Organism: uncultured Eubacteriales bacterium; assembly: GCA_949286815.1. GTDB lineage: Bacteria > Bacillota > Clostridia > Oscillospirales > CAG-272 > SVTX01. The sequence continues at coordinate 326 of CASEEB010000186.1, forward strand.
ACAACAAATATTATTACGCTACACTTCCCGATTCGGACATCGTATATTTGCTCGGAGGCGGCGCTTATTACAAACTTTTCAACTATACCTATGAAGAACTGGCGTATACTCACATAGCCAATATAAACATAAATAAAGTTGATAAGCTTACGATAAATGACGGGGAAAGCACCGCCGACATAGTTATCGACCGAACCGGAGGAGATATTTCATATACAATCAACGGTGATTACGCCGAATACAGTGATTTTGAAAACTTTATAGATGTATTAACAGGCATAAAAGCTTCCGCTAACACAAAGCTGCCTGAAGACAGCGAGGACAAAGATTCTCTTCCTCAAAAAGATGACTCAGTGTACGGAAATGAAATCCTGACTATAGATTTCACTTTTACTCAGACAGAAGGACTCGAAAGCGATTTTACCCTCAGCGTCACACAGTTTAATGAGGAATATAATCTTGTAAGCTTCATGGGAAGAGACACGCAACTTATAAGCACCGGCGACACAGATAAATTAATCGAAAGTTTTCATTCGCTGTTATAAATCATATCGTCTTGCGCTTATAAAAAACAAAACCGAATGATTTTATCTTTCAGTCAAAATATTTAATATATAATTATAATGTTTGCGGTCTTCCCTGTTTTTGAATGTAGGAAAGACCGCAAATCTGCGCAAAATCCTGCAGAGCGCACAGAAAGGGTTTACAGATATGAATATAGCGTTTTTTCTTACTCCGAAAATTAATGTCGCCTATCTTAATGTCGGAGACAGTATTCGTCAGGGACTTGAAAAATTCAGAAGGTACGGGTATACCGCGCTTCCGGTGCTTAACGATGAGGGAAAATATGTAGGATTTATCAGTGAGGGAGACTTCCTGCGCAATATTCTCAGCATCGGAAGCATAGATTTACGCGATATGGAACAGGCGAAAATAGATGATATCATCCATAAGGATGAATTTTCGGTCAAAATTACTTCATCAATGGACGACCTTGTATCAAGCGCCCTTGACCGCAACTTCATTCCCGTTACCGATGACCGTGACATGTTTATGGGAATTGTTACACGCCGCAGCATACTCGAATACTTCTTCAAAAACTATATAAAGTGTAAGGAAGTTCAAAAATCAATCTGAAATCTCAAATATAGCCTCCGAATTCGGAATGTTAAAATTCCGGCGTCGGAGGCTTGTTCTATAAAAGTTTTCCTCTTGACATTCCTTCGGCTTTTTGTTATAATATTATCTGTAAAACAAGGTTTTTTATAAGAAAATCGGAGGAATTGACATGCGAAATTATTTTTCCGGCATAGTCGGAAATCAAAAGCTCACAGAACGGCTTTCCATGGATATTGAAGAGAATAAAATTCCTCACGCGCTTATTATCGAGGGCGATACGGGAAGCGGAAGACATACCGTGGTTAAGTATTTTGCGGCCGCGCTTTCCTGTGAGAGGCGCAATGACTCCGAAGCTCTTCCCTGTCACAAATGCCCGTCGTGCGAAAAAATATTCGGAGACAAGTCCCCCGATATAATCAGGATGGGACTCGAAGGCGACAAGGCAAGCATTGGAGTAGACACCGTGCGGTTTCTGAAAACCGATATTTTTATAGAACCAAATGATTTGAAATATAAGTTTTATATCATAGAAGACGCCGAAAAAATGACGGTGCAGGCGCAAAACGCTTTTTTGCTGTCACTTGAGGAGCCTCCTCCTTACGTAATATTTATTCTTATCTGCAACAACAGTTCGCTGCTGCTTGAAACCGTCAGAAGCAGAGCGCTTACCGTGAGAACAGAGAGACTGTCCCCGCAAATTATGCGAGATTATCTCTTGTCGGAAAGCAAGGAAGCCAATTCCCTTTTTCAGTCTTCCGAGGATGAATTTGAGGAATTGCTCCTTTCCTCCGGCGGCAGTATCGGGCGCGCGCTTATGCTTCTGAATTCCAAAGAACGTAAAAAGCTATTTTCAGACAGGGATATTGCCTCAAAGATAATTTCTCTGGCAGCCGACCGGGACTTGAAAAAAGCATTTGAGATTCTGTCCGGTCTCGGGCAGAAAAGACAGGAAATATGTCAAAGACTCTCACTCGTACAAGCGGCCGCGCGCGACCTTATAGTTCTTAAAAAATGCGAAAAACCGGAGCTTTGCTTTTACACTGATATCGAAAAAGCCGGAGAGCTATCCACTCATTTTACTCTCTCCTCACTGTTTGATATATACGATGCCGCGGCGGAGGCCGCGGACTGTCTTGAAAAAAACGCCAACGTAAGACTTACTCTTTTAAATATGTTCTTTGCGGCAAAGCTTATGTAAAGGAACAAAAAACAGACCGAAAGTAAAAATATTATTCAACTACAACTATGAAAGGTAATTTCATTAAATGAATACAGAGAAAAAACCTCCCTCTGACCGGGAGAAAAAAAACGGAGGCGGACAACAGGGCGGTAAACCGCAGTTCCGGAATAAGAAAAAATTCAACCGTCCACAGAACAGAAAAAAAGTACCGTATAACAGAAAACAGAAACCGGAAATTTATTTGGACGCTTTAAATGACGCCGAAAAATTTGAAGAGGATATCATTTTGACGGAAAATGAATATGAGGCAATCGAGACCGAGAATGTCAGCGTAAAAAAGCGCGTTGAAATTATCAAATCAAAATCCGATAATAACAATGAGGTTTTCTCGGATTTTGAATATTCAAAAGTCGAAATAACTTCCTCGGACGACACGGACAATACATCGCCGAATATACATGTCGCCGGCGTGCGGTTCAAGGACACCGGTAAAGTTTATTATTTTGACAGGGGTAAGCTTCTCTTGACCGACGGAAGTTTTGTTATCGTAGAAACCGCGAGAGGACAGGAATACGGAGAGGTAATATTTTCCGACCGCGAGGTTCCGGAGTCGTCCATAGTCCCTCCCTTGAGACAAATCATCCGCATAGCAGACTCGGAGGACAGAATACACAACGAGGAAAACCGCCGCCGGGAAAAAGAAGCGTTCGATATCTGCCTTGAGAAAATCACTGCTCACGGACTCGAGATGAAACTTGTCGACGTGCAGTACACGTTTGACAACAGTAAGCTGATATTTTATTTCACTTCATCCGGTCGAGTGGATTTCAGAGAGCTTGTCAAAGATCTTGCGTCGGTCTTTAAGACGAGAATTGAACTCAGACAAATCGGTATAAGGGATGAAGCCAAAATTCTGGGAGGTCTCGGAGCCTGCGGGAGGGCGCTCTGCTGCTCTACTTTTCTCTCCGATTTTGCGCAGGTCTCTATCAAGATGGCAAAAGAACAGAATCTGTCGCTCAACTCCGGAAAAATCTCGGGGTGCTGCGGAAGACTTATGTGCTGTCTGCAATACGAGTATAAAACATACGCGGAAGAAACCGCGAAGACCCCTCCGGTGGATGCAACAGTCAAAACTCCGGACGGAATCGGGGTAGTCACCGAAATAAATCCTCTTGCCGGAATTGTCAAAGTCAAGTTAAATGAACATCCCGATGTCATTCCCAAAAACTATCACCGGGACAGTGTTACAATCATTTCAAAACCGAAAGACACAGAGGAAAAAATTTTAAATTCCGAAGAATTTTAGTTGATGTCAATATATTTATTTTCTGACTTTATATATAAACTTTTCGGAATTCTGACAGGTAAATTTGCCGTGTACGGGCGGACTGATTATTAAGGGCATTTTGTGATTTAAATAAATATAAATAAAAAATAAATTTTTTCACAAGCTGTTGAAATTATTTTAGATTTATGATACAATATATCTGAACTAAATTTTATGGGAGGATTAAAAAATGGCATACAAAATTTCCGATGATTGCATCTCTTGCGGCGCTTGCGCGGATGAATGTCCTGTTGACGCTATCAGCGAAGGCGACGGAAAGTACGAAATCGACCCGGAAAAATGTATTGACTGCGGAACATGCGCGGGCGTCTGCCCCGTAGGTGCTCCCGGCGCCGATGAATAATTCTGACGGCAATACATACACAAAAAACATTTGCCGGAATTCCGACTTTTCGGAATTTTCCGGCAGTATTTTTTAGGAGCAAGCCGTTATGGACGAAAGCAATACACTTCTGGACATAAA
>CASEEB010000187.1 GCA_949286815.1 uncultured Eubacteriales bacterium
GTCGCGGGACTCGGAGCGATTTCCGTTATGACGGTTGCCGCAGGCGCGGGTGTTGTTATCAACAGAAAAAAGAGAAAGAAATAAGACTTAAGGTTAGCCTTAAATTATTATAAAAGTGGGCTGTGATAATTTCACAGTCCATTTTTAATAGTTTTTATAAAAAATGTTTAGCTATAAAAATAAAAAAACTTCATCAGAAGTTAGACATAGGTTATTTGACGCGTTGGACGATACAGAAAATATAATACATTAAAACAAATTTACCCGTTAAATTTACCCTGCCGGAAAATAATTGGCAATTTGATCTTCTTATGTCATAGGAGACAAGGCAGCAATTCGCCCCAAGTTCATTGTCATAAATGAATCCGCAAGAAAACATCATAAAGGATAATTAAAATATGAATATAAAAAAAGAACTTGAAATGAAAGTAGGTATAGCAAACGACATATACCTGAACAACATTGAAATTGATCCGCTAAAGATTAAGGCAATTATGATAAATGAAGTTGTCCCGGCTGACCCTTTACAGGATTTTTATGGAGACCCTGACGCTTATTATCTGAAAACAACTATTCCTCTTTTTCAAGGGGCGGGAGCAGAAGTTAACTCTATACAAGACATATTACAAATGGGTATCTATATCACAAATGCCGTAAAAACTCCAAAGACAGAATATGCCATTGAAAAAATCAGTATTGAAAACAGTTTGCCTTATTTAGAAACGGAACTTTCTTTTTTCCCCAATGTAAGAGTTATTATGCTTATGGGTGATGTTGCAAAAAAATCCTTTAACATGATTGCGAAAAAGGCAACAAAGAAAAATGTTGTTCCCGCTGTTTCCACCTATAAATTGCGGAACAGCAAAATCTATTATGAGGGTATTAGAGTAATGCCGTCATATATAATGACAGGCGGAAACATTTTAATCGAAAAGTCAAAGGTAACAATGGTAACCGAAGACATTGCGGCCATGTTAGAAATAATCAAGCAAAACCCATATTAAAATTCTGAAAATCCGGCAACCACTGTCAGGCTTTTATTTAACAGTCTATTTATACATCGGAAATCAGAACGTGGTAAATTTATAAAATCATATTAAAGTCAGACAAAAAAGGGGAGCGACAAAACTCCCCATTCAATCATATCATTGCACATATATTATATGTTTATTCATTAATATCACTGTAATATACAATCTCATCCGGCAAATACAAATTCAGTTTTTCTCTCGCGATTCTGACAATATAATCATAGTCCACCGGAGAATCTATCAGATATTGCAGCTCGTCAATTTCAGCTTCAAGGTCAGCCACCTCATACTCAAGTCTTTTCCTTTCGGCTTCAAGCTCGTTATATTTCATAATACCGCCGAAAAGCATAATTACAGAAGCCACGAGCAGAATTCCTATAAGCAGCTTTATAAGAGATCTTTTTGAATTGGATGAAAGACTTTTTTTAACCTCCGCAATTATCTCTTCCGAATTGTCCGTTTCCGGACTGTACATTTCGGAAGCGTCGTCTGTATGTAATCTTATCTCGCGCTTGTTATCATCCGTACCTGACACATAGTCATTTAATTTTGAACCTCTTTTATTTTTCATTATAAATTCTCCTTTTGAAGGTCGGCCGCAATCTGAGCCTCAGTATTCAAAGCAGATTTCTTTTTTTCAGACCTTTTTTTCAGTGCCATAATTATTTTAACAATTATTTTTCCGATTGTCAAGCGATAAATGAAAAATAATCCTTTAAAAATCATATAAAACGGCATCAGCAAAATAAAGATCAATTTTTTTATCAGGAAGATGACTCCCCTCATCAGTTTTTCGGAAATTTTCTGCACTATTTTTCCTATAGTCAGATAGTACAGCAAAAAGCCGAAAATCATGCCAAGGTACACCATGCCTCGGAACACACCATAATTTACGTGGTAAATCAGCAATATGGACACTATGCCCGCGCAAATACCGAAGAAAACATCCCCTGTAAAAATAAATATAAATTCAAAAATCCGAAAAGCCTTGCCTCTGTCCCCAAAGATTTCTTTTATAGCGACTCTTGTTATTTTTATTATGCTGTAAAGGACGCCGAGTAAGCATCCGCATAAAAACGAGCGCAGCAACAGACCTGTCAAAAGCTCTTGCGATGTATCCAACATTTCCTTTGACTATCCTCTCCCAAAAAGCTTCTTCTTGGGCGCGGGAGTATTGTCAAAATAATACACGGCATTGATTTTTCCCTCTATCTCAACATTTTTGTTTTCAATGTTCAATATGGTAATATGCAGATTTTCCCCTTCTACCGCCATGCTTCCAGCCGTTGTGTCAAGTACCACGCTTCTCTCATCAAAACTTATAACATCACATACGCCGTCAATTTTCATACCGTTTCTCTCTTCCGAGAAAAATCTGTGTACAGTCTTTATATCTCCCATTATATATAAAACCTCCGCATAAGTTGTACAGTACAATATATGCGGAGACTTTTTGTATTATTCGATTACTTCATAAAGAGAAGCGGCATCTGACTTAGCTGTATATTCCCGTACATCGAGAACTCTTACCTTAAGCTTTCTCTGTCCAAAGCTGACCTCTATTATATCGCCCTCTTTTACGTCATAAGACGCCTTTGCCTGTCTTCCGTTTACGGTCACATGCTCTGCGTCACAAGCGTCATTGGCGACAGTCCTTCGCTTTATGATTCTCGAAACCTTAAGATACTTATCAAGCCTCATCAGTTAACCTTATCCTTAAGAACACTACCTGCGCTGAAAGAAACGTACTTGCTGGCCGGAATCTCAACAGGTTCGCCCGTTCTGGGATTTCTTCCGGTTCTTGCCTCACGAGTCTTGACTTCAAATCCTCCGAAGCCCGTAATCTTCACATCATCTCCGGAAGCGAGAGCGTCAACTATTGCATCGAGAACCGCCGAAACCGCAGCGGACGCGTCCTTTTTAGTCATTCCGGTGCTCTGTGCAACTGCATCAGTAAGCTGTAATTTGTTCATAAGTTTATACCTCTTTCATAAATTTTAGGTCTTTTTAATGTATACATTATACCATATATAAATACAAATTTCAATAGCATTTTTCAAAAAATTCTGATAAAAATAAGGAAAATCCATTATTTTTCATAATTTTTCATTTTGAAATCATACGTACCCCTCCAATAACTTCAAATAAAAATTATGTATGTTTAATCGCGTCCCAGACCTCATCCAATTCTTTTATATTCATCTCATCAATTTTCCTACCCGATTTTGCCACTTCTTCTTCAAGTCTTTCAAAACGCGAGATAAACTTATTTGTTGCCTTATACAGCGCCTCCTCTGAGTCCACTCCGGCTTTTCTCGCCAGACTTGTAACCGTGAGCAGCAAATCGCCTATCTCCTCCTCTGTCTGATCGTGATTTTCGGCTTCAATGGCCTTTTTCACTTCTTCAGTCTCCTCAGATATCTTTGATATTACCGCATCCGTGCTTTCAAAATCAAAGCATACCGCCTTTTTTCCGACCTTCTGCGCTCTCATCAACGCCGGAAGCATGGGAGGAATGGAATTCAGCTTATCCGTATAAGTAACCCTTCCCTTTTCCTCGCTTTTGATTTTGTCCCAATTGCTCAACACTTCTTCACTGCCGTCCACCTTAATATCCCCGAAAACATGCGGATGTCTGTGTATCAGTTTTTTGCAGATTCCGTCAGTGACAGACCCGATATCAAATGAACCGGCTTCCTCCTCTATTCTCGCGTGAAATACCGTCTGAAGCAAGACATCCCCAAGTTCTTCTTTAAGCAAAGCGGGATTATCCGTATCGATCGCTTCAATTACCTCATAGGTTTCCTCAATAAAATCCTTGCGAATACTTTTATGAGTCTGTTCTATATCCCAAGGACACCCTCCCTCGCTTCGCAAAAGCTCCACAATCAGCACAAGGTCGTAAAAGTCATAACTGCTTTTATTTTTAATATACCGCATTTTTTGATTTCTGATACTTTCTTCCATAATAATCTCCCGATTTTAAATTTTTTACAGTTTAACTGTCCTACAGCATATCTTTTTTAAGTTCCTTTTTGAAATATACAATCGCAAAATATATAAGTGCCGCAAGCATTATCGCCGCCACAGTAATCCAAATTCCCAAATCAAATCTTGACCCGAAATAACGCATAAACGCATACGCGCCTCCGACCGCGACAACCGAATAAATAAGAGGCTTAGCAAACACCTGATACAAGGATGGCATCATCGGGGCATATTTGCCTATATAGTAGAAATTCATAAGCGTTATGGTCAGGTTGCAAAAGAACGTGCTTATCGGCGCCCCATATATATTTATCCCGGGATTTCCTATCAGAAAGTAGGCAAGCACAATCTTAACCCCGGCGCCGCAAATCATCGATACAATGGGCAGATGCGCTTTTTTGTATGCCTGAAGTACGGCGTTTGTAACGGTTATCAGACAGGACAGCAAAATCGACAGACCCAAAATCGAAAGCAGAGGAGAGGCCACCTCTATGGCTTCATATTCACCCGCGAACAAAAGCGATAAAATTTCTTTTGAAAAAACGCAAAGTCCGAGCGATATAGGAGTCGCGAGCAGACAGGTAAGCTTAAGAGATGAATTCATTACCTTAAACTGCTCTTCACCGTCGCCTTTCGCCGCCGCTGCCGAAATGGCGGGCACAAGAGGCAATGCCACAGCCGTTACCAACGCGGGGGCGAGGCTGAACAACGGCAGTGCCAATGTCGTATAGCTTCCGTAAATCTCATTGGCGGCAACGCTGTCATACCCCACAGCCTGCAAACGTCTTAAAATCATTGTCATGTCAATCAGCTTTGTAATGCTGATAATCGCGGAGGCAAGCGTGACCGGTATCGCCGTGACCATAAGTTCCTT
>CASEEB010000188.1 GCA_949286815.1 uncultured Eubacteriales bacterium
CATTTAAGTTTAGCCGCGAACTTTGTTTTTAATTTTCTTGGCGCTCCGTGCTTCTTTAACAGCCTCAAGCAATTTATCCGCCTTTCCGCACGCATAGTCAAGCGCATACGCCGCAAGCGGTATCATCAATATAAAATACGAAATGGCATACTGCGACTTCGCCTCGAACAGAGCATGGTATAAAAAGCCGCCTATTATCACCACGCCGAACAAAGCCGAATTAATATCCCTCTTCTTTATTATTAACAGAGCCGCGCACGCCGTCATCGCATAGACAAACTGCATATACAGATCCATAAAGCCTTTGACTTTTGCTTCTCCGTCGCCGCAGACCCATGAGGCAATCTTTCCCATATCCCCATATCTGCCCCTGACCTGATTTGTCCATATACTCTGATACGTGGGCTCATTCCACTGACTGATTATCTTTTCACCGAAAAAGTCCCTGGAATATGTCTTATCCTCACTGAAAAGTTCAAGCCTTTCTTTGATTTCATTCATGGAATCCTCAGCGGCAAGCTCAGAATCCATTCCGTTTTCGTGAAAGTTAGTAACCGTATATTGTCCGTTGTACCAACCCGGCGCTATTTCGGACTCATTCAGTCCCATCGCCAGCCATGAAATCATCGGTATTCCGTCTCCGAATTCACAATCCGCACGGCTTTCATAAAGGCGCACAACCGCCGCCGAGCAGCCCCAGACCGAAACCACACAAAGCAAGGCGCAGGCAAGATGTATAATTCTTTTCCTCTCGATTGCCCGCACGACGGCTATGATAAGTATCGCCGCCATAACTATCATATAATTTTTCTTAATGCTCACCGAAATTCCGATAAACAGCGCGCAGAGCACCCCGTGCAGGATATCGCTTTTCAGCGACTTACTCTTTATCTCCAAGTACTGCCAGACCGCAAGACACGCAAACATAAGACCGGGAATATTGCCGTAGGTAAAGGTACAGAATAAAATTGCCGGAAAGCAGAAAACCATCAGTAAAGCGCAGATTTTAACAGTCTGTTCACTTCCGAACATTTTTCCGGCTGACATCAGAACCGCCAGATACGAAACGGCAAGACAAATTACATTGATGACCTCAATTACCAGATAATTATCTCCCGTGTTAAATAATCTTATTATAATCTCGCTGAACAAAACATACCCAAGCTGAAACGGAAACCTCTTAAAGTAATCGGAATCAATATCGGAATAGTCACCTAAAGACGCTTTATACGCCGCGCGTGAAACTATAAGCGAATCATGCGTGGGCGCGGACAACGAGGAAAAAGTCCACACCAAACCCATAACAAGCACCGCCAAGATACATGCGGATATAATTATGCGCGCGTCAACCCTTTTTATCAGGCGGGAATAAACAAAGACAATAAGGGCAAACAGAACAAGCATTACAAGGTTGAAAAGAAAATTGTCCTTATGGTATTCCACATTCTCAAGCATGGAATTGTCCATGTTCATGTCGGTCGTCTCTAAAAATGCCGCAAGTGACAGATAGATCATAATGACAAATAAAACAATCATTGAAAATACGGTACAAAAGTACGAAAACTTATCTGTCCACCGCCTGTCCGCAAATTCCGGCGTATTTGACCGGACTGCGGTTTCGGTTTTGTTTTTGCGCTGATTTTCCACGGTTCGGTTCTGATTTTCGCGCTTGTTTTTTTCTTTTAACTTTCTCATACTGATTTTCCTTTGCCGGCGTTTATTTTTTTCTCTTCTTTTCCTCCGCTTCGGGGTTTTTGGGCACAAGCATATTTGTAAAATGAATATTTTTTACCCCAAGGACATATGCGACAAATTCAACCGCGAGCGCAGGCAGAGTAATAATAAAATATGTCGGCCACAGAGAATTGAGCGGCACGCCGCCTATAAAGTCCAGCGTCATCAGACCGGAATACATACCCTCAATGAGCAACGCGATAACCGAACTTACCCCGCCTATACTGCCGAACGCCTTGATGTCAGAAAACAGCATACCCAGCATGACGAGTATCGCCAACAACAAATTAATCGAATTGGCAAGCAGCCACATTTTGACAGGCGTCAAATAACTCTTCCTGATTTTTCCCAGATCAATCGAAATTCTGTCCCTCGCTCCAACGCTCCACATAACCGTGTATACAAGGAACAGATAAAATATGACAGAACACACGCTCGTTACTATCTGAAGCACGTCATTTTTTGCCATCCCCGACGCCAGTGCCAATACTAGTCCGAAAATGGCTATTGCTACCTGATCCAACAGAAGCTTCACACAGTCGTATGAATATCTCTCTAAAAAGCGTTTCATTCGATCCCCCACAACTTTATATTATTACAAATATAAATACTAAAATATATTTTTCAAAAAGGACAACAAAAAACACGAGATTAAATCTCGCACTGCAAGGTTAAGACTCATATAGTCCTGTCAAACTGATTATAAGTATATTATATATAATCTTTTATGATATTTCAACACCTAAACCGAAAAATTTACAGATTATCCACTAAAAAATCAAGTCTTCACCGCTTTTTTCACACAATATACCGGAAATCAAAAATCACTCCGACTGAAACCCGATTATTTATATCGACACAATATATTATTGCTTCTTGACAAAACCGAAAAATAGAGTATAATTAATATGAACAGAAACTGATATAAGCAAATGAGGAATCTACATATGCCTTACTCGGTAAATCTTGACGAATTTCCTGCCGTGATAAGGGAATTCGCGTCGTATAAAACCGCCATACAGGGTTGCTCCCAAAAAACCGCGGACGAATATCTGCTTGACTTGCGTACCTTTTTCCGCTATCTGCTCGCCCGTGACAACGGTATAGACCCCGACTCGGATGAATTTCTGAAAATTGATATAAGCAAAGTAGATATAGACTACATAAAAACCATTACCACCGAAAAAATATACGATTTTCTGCTGTACACCGGAAACGTCAGGAAAAATATGTGGTCGGCAAAATCCCGGAAGCTTTCCGCCATCAAGGGGCTTTTCAAATTTATGACGGTCAAGAGAAGCTACCTTGAGGAAAATCCCGCCGCTAACATTGAGTCGCCCAAGCATAAAAAAACGCTTCCGAAATTCTTATCTCTCGAAGAGTCAAAGCTGCTGCTTGACGCGGTGCGCAACGACACCGAGTCAAAGTCGCGCCTGCGGGACCTTTGCATTATCACTCTCTTTCTCAACTGCGGAATGCGTTTGTCCGAGCTTGTAGGCATAAATATCGGAGATATAGACCGTGAGCTGAAATTTGTGAGAGTTGTGGGCAAGGGCAGCAAAGAAAGAATAATTTATCTCAACAACGCATGTCAGTCCATCCTCACCGAATACCTTGTAAATGACCGACTTAACGAAAAAAACCGAAATCTTTCGGACAAAGCGCTCTTTTTAAGCAACAGAGACAAAAGAATAAGCAACAAAACAATCCAGGCGCTCGTGTATAAATACCTCGACCTTGCGGGGCTTGAATCAAAGCACTATTCTGTCCATAAGCTGCGCCACACCGCCGCAACGCTCATGTATCAGTCGGGCAATGTCGATATACGCGTGCTTAAGGATATTCTCGGTCATGAGCAGCTCAACACCACACAAATATATACACACGTAAGCGATGTAAATATGATGAACGCCATGTCCGAAAATCCCCTTGCGTCAATTACCGATACCGGTGCGGATAAGCCTGTTGACAACAAAGACGAAAATGACAGCGAATAAGCACTTTTTTAAAATAAACTGAATATTATTAATTTTCTGTTTTCAATAAGGGCCTAAACCCCGTCATTCAACATTTTTCAGCGTGAGATTGTATCACCCCACTCAAAAAATCAAGCGGCGCCGCCTAAGGGCGGGGGAGATTTTAATTTAGTTATATTAAACAGGATTCAGGCTCAAAAAATTATTTGCGGCTCAAAAAAGGAACTGAATTCTAATTTCACCATACATGAACAAAAAATACCCGCTACCTAAAAAAGATAGCGGGTGATTTTTGTATAGGCGGATGGCAGGATGAAAGTATTTTTCAATGCCAATCCCCTTTTATGTATTTTCCCGTCCGAGCCTAAAAGGTATCTCGGACATAATCCGTATCAGCATTATCACATTAATGAATCCGCGTCTATGTAGCTGTCAGCGTCAGCGGGCGCGGTTATCGTGGGCGCGGTGCCGATATTGACAAAATCATAGTCCAAACTCATTGCGACAGAAGCTTCCTGACCACTGACGTCCATAATATAGGTTATATCG
>CASEEB010000189.1 GCA_949286815.1 uncultured Eubacteriales bacterium
AGTTTAATTTCAAGCTGGCAGTCAAAAGGTTCTTTTTCGACATGCTCCTGTTTTACATAAACGGCGTCCACACATCCCATTTTTTTATAAAAGGCCTGTGTTTCCACCGCCGAGTGAGCGGAAATATAAAGTTTTTCGGCGCCGTTTTCCTTTGCCCATTTTTTCGCCGCAAGAAAAAGATTTGCGCCTATTCCCCGCTTCCGCATATCCTCGGATACGTGAATGCTTGACAGGTCAAGATACTTATGTCTGCCACCGAATAATTCTGACTCCACCGAAACAAAGCCTTTCAGAACACCGTCCGAAAAAGCGCCGTATAAAAACCCTCCCGTGGCTACCGTGTTTTTCAGACAGGAAACCAATGTTTTATAATCTTCCTCAGTCCAGTCGTCAACAAAGGGAGCGTTTTTTATTACCCACGTATTGTTTTCGCGTCTGCGGCATTTCGTGACAATTTGATGCCGTATAAATCCCTTAAATAATTCCCGGCATATTTCAGCTTCGGTTATAGTTCTGTAATAAATCAAGTATTAAAAATCCTCCGATAATTTCGGTCAAGATATATTTTTACGGCAATTTACCCTGACGCAACATATCTCGCTTCTAATGTCTGTTTTTACAGCGCGTCAGTATTCCTGTATCGTTACGGAACCGATGAAAAATTCACAGGAGAGAATCTGATACAGTAAAAATCTGTCGGTTCCGTCAGGCGGCGTCGTGTTGAAAGTCAGCTTCAGAAATCTGCCGTTTTCGGTGTCTTTCTCAACCGTATAATTCTGCTCCGCGCCGTTTTGGACTCCGTTTGCCATGTTCAGAAGCACAAACGCTCCCCGCGCCCCGGAACTTGCCAGATTGCCCCTGACATCATATACCTCAAGAACAATTTTATAGCTCTTACCGGGTCTCATAAGATTGTCGAGAGAGATCATATTGATGTTTTCCGTCATATAATATACGGTTTCTCCAAAACCGTGGTTTCTGAGCATTTCCGCGGTCTCCGGGTCAAGAGCTGACAATGACGCGTATGAATCGTTGCCGGTATTCAGTACATTATTTTCGGAAAAATCAAATGTATAACCCTTTTGCAGTTCTTCGTGAGACGGAGTTTTGAAATCATCTCTGTGCTCAAATTCCTCGGGCTTTTGCGATTTCGCCGCCGTTACCGTAAAATTGCCTATATAGATATCGGCGTATTTTTTTGGAGTGTTGTTTATATAAAAAGATATACGATATTCGCCGGTATTTCCCACTGTCCAGTCTGTTTCAAAATGATACAGTCCGCTGCCCTCGAACAGGCCCTCGGCAAGAATTCTGTTGCCTGCCGTTCCGTCGAGGACCATAAGGTATATATCCGTCCCTCCGTCCGCTTGGGTCATTTCCGAGGCTATGTAAGCGTCAATTGACAACTTATATGTTTTTCCCGGAATGTAGAAAGACGGATCGGTAAATCCGGTGAATTCACCGAGCTCCCCGCCGACATGCAGTACTGTGTCCGGAAACTTTTGTTTATTCGCCAATATAACCTCTTTGACCTTGGCGTCGGAAATGTCGGATATTTTCACCGCTTCGGATTTGTTTCCTACCGTCACCTCATCGTTCCAGACAAATGTATGTCCTTCCCTGAGCTGTTCCTCCGACGGATTTTTATTTGAAAACAAAGATATATTGATATTTCCGATAAAAACCTCTCCGCTGCCTTTAAGTTCCATTATAATTTTGCTGTTTTCGGAATTCGCCCGGTATATTACGGACGCGCTCTGTATATTGCCGCCGGTCTTTACGACATCTTCGCCGATCAATTGTTTTTCCGTATCACTCGCGGCATATACGGAGCCCGTGAGACCATTCGAGAAATAATCAAAGCTGATTATATATTCCTTTCCGTCGTCGTGAAAATAGTCAAGTGTTTGCTTCGACAGTCCGCACAGTTCTACGGTTAATTCGGATTGAGAGCTTGCTTTGAGCAGCTTGTCGGAGAAATTGCCGGATGATAAGATTTTGACTTTTATATCGTCGTTTTCTATTTCATTGACCGATATAATGTCGGCTCCGACGGTTTTCATTGTGTGCCAATACCAATCATATGTTACCGTGTTTTCAAAATCTTCATATGAAGGAGTGATTTCGACAGGAATAATTATATTGTCTTTGTTCTTTTCCGTAAATAAATCCTGTTCCGTATAGCTTTCGGCGACGGTATAATTTGAGTCGGTTCTGGAGATGATTTTACAGCCGTCGTTGAATTCACAGCCCCAAAAGCCTATATTCTCTATTTTTTCCCCGATTTTTTTAAGGTACCTTGACAGTTCTCTGTTATACGCGTCTATTTCAATGGTGCCTCCGTTAAAAGTGCAGTCAATGAAGTCCACGTTTCCCGGCAGCGGTCCCTCAACTCCGCCTTCAACCATCATCCAAGTGGCAAGCATGTCGAACACCGTGTTTTCGACTCTGAGGTCACGAAGAAAACGAAAAGTTCCGGTAAATTTGCAGTTTGTAACAGTGCTGCCCGGAGCGCATGTGTTGCGGTTTGCCACAACGCAACCCTCTTTTAAATCAGGAACGTCCTGCCCGTAATCAAACACTAATTTTGTTGTGCCGTCGGGGTTTTCTTCCGCGGATCTTATTGTGACACAGCCGTAGTACTTGTTGTTTTTTATGTCATAAATATCCACAACATCGCCCTTTTGACAGTCGAACGCCAATTTCTGACCGATACTGTAATGTTCATAATTCGTCACATATACGGCGGAATCGTTTGCGATATCGGTTATGTATCCCAAAGTCCCGCTTATGTTGAATACATCGTCGAAAATTACGTCTGTTTGGCAATTGTTCCAATGTATTCCGCCGCGGTTGTCTTTGCAGTGATATCCGTCCCTCCACGCAACCATTTTTATCTCTCTGTCGTTGTCCTGCGCGGGGGATATATCGGTATTCTCAAAGAAGATTTCAGCGCTGTTTGATTTAATCGCGAAAGTAAACGACGGAGCGGAGCATATCCTGATATTTTCAAACAAAAGCGCGTTTTGGCATCCGCCGATATAGATCATTTCGCCTATGCAGTGTCCTATACCGGGATTCGGAAGAAAAACAAGGTCGCCCACGCCGTATCCCGGAGTGCCGTTGTACTCCACCGTAACGGTTTTTTCTCCGATTTTATTCATTTCTCCCATAAACATATGCGGACGGTTCTGAATGCCTTCGTTATATTTAATGGAAAATCCGTTGACCGAGCTGAAATCAAAACTGTCGGTATAGGGATTTATGTCCGTAGTATAGGTAACAAGGCTGCCGTTTACGGATGTGACTCTTCCGACCATGTATACAGGTACGGACATATCAAAATTGCAGTTTATAATTTTTATATCCGAGCAGTCTGTCAGTACGAAATATCTTATTCCGGGCGCGCATACAAAGGTAGAGCCGTTGCCGTCCACTGTTATTTTTGAAGAATCGGATATGGCAAAGGGACTTGTAAACCCGCTGCTGTTATTTTCGGAAGAAGCGATGTAATATTTTTTGTTTTCCCCGAATTTCAGAGTAGCCTGTTCTTCTATTGCCTTGTTTACCGCGTCGGTTATAGCCGGACCGTCGTCGGTGATTCCGTCGCCTTTTGCGCCGAAGTCCTCGGCATACAGAATCGTATCGGTAGCGGCTCCCGCGTCTTCTTTTAAATTTTTATCTGTTTCTTCTTCCATATTTGTTGTCTCTCCATCTGTACTTTCTTCGCTCACTGAGGTTGATTGCGGAGTGCTGCCTGTTATATCCGGATCATCTGTTTTGTTATTACATCCGGACGCGGAAGCGAAAACTATAGCCAAAGCTATAAATATTGAAAAAATTTTTGCCGTGCTTTTTAAAATTTTCATAATTATATACTCTTTCAAAAATTTTTGTTTGTTATATTATAACAAATAATGAAAGACCTGTCAACAGAAAAACAAATAATTTTCATAAAATAAAAAATCCGGTCTCACAAAATCGAGGCCGGATATTATATTTAAGCAAATGAGAGAGGTGACAGTCTTCGCATACGGCGTCTGCTTCGTCTGCTTCTGCTGCAAATATAATCGAAAATCAACATAAAAACACACCCTTCCGGTTTTATCGCCGCCGTCTTTACTTTGGTGCGGTTAAAAGAGAATTTTAAATGAACTTTTTATCGCTCAAAATTTGAAAACCTTTTGAGTCAATATTATTTTGCGCAGCTTTTTAATTTTTAAAAATGTAAATTTTTTCATATGGTATTCCGGTAAAATAATAACAAAAAAGTTTATTTTTATAAAAAAATCAGCAAAAAACGCTTGTTTATGGCTGCGATTTCATGGATTACAAGATATTGTGCCTTGAATTATTCCGGTATTCATGTTAAAATACAGTCGTGTTAAAGAACAGGGGCGGTTCAGTCAGAACAGCCGGGTTTCTGAAAGCATAATACATATGGAAAGGTAAGAAAAAATTGACAAAACAGGAAAAAAGAATATCGAAAGTTGTTATTGCCGTAATGCTCGTGGCAATGTTAGTCGGAGTTTTCTCCACAATCGGAGTTTCCGCCAAACCGGCAGGAAGCTACTACATGAATGTTTCGATCGACAACCGGGATGTGCTTGACGGACGGGTATTCAATATCAACGGAAGCACATATGTCCCGATGCTGAGATTTGCAAATACAATTTCCCGCTTTACATACTCGTACGACAGTTCATCAAAAACGCTTTATATGTGGGGTACAAACCTTGAGGTCATCGCGCGTGAAGGAGACCTTTATATCATTGCCAACGGCAGGTATTTCTATACCGGGTCTGAGGTAATGCTTTACGACGGGGAAATGTATGTTCCGATTCGCCCGCTTACCAAGGCTCTTAATTCCACTGTCGAATGGAGCAGCGAAGACAATAAATTCTATGTATACTCGGGCGATACCACCGCTCTGAAAAACAGCAATGAAGTCTATAACCCTGACGATATTTACTGGCTCTCACGCATTATTTCGGCGGAAGCGAAAGGTGAGTCAATGAAGGGCAAAATCGCTGTCGGCAATGTAATACTCAACCGTGTTCGCTCAAAGGATTTTCCCGACACCATTTATGATGTAATATTTGACAGGAAATACGGAGTGCAGTTTACTCCCACGGCAAACGGTACCATTTACAATACTCCCACAAACGACAGTATAATCGCGGCAAAAATATGCTATGAGGGCTATTCATTGTCATCCTCGATTCTCTACTTCTTAAATCCGAAATACGCTACGTCCTCGTGGATTCAGAACAATAAAACCTATGCTTTCACAATAGGGAACCATGCTTTTTATGAATAATAACATAAGAATAATAACATAAATAATACGTAAAGCGGCAATCTCCTGCGCCCATCTGGGCGGCAGGAGATATTTTAATTGCCTTAACTTAGGGATTGCAAGCGGTGCCAAGTATTTACCTGTAAGATTATTAAATGTTTTCAGGTCCGATATTTTTTATTCTGATTTTCCCCGACCGCTTTTCGGGATGAGCCGCGGACGCCGCAATGACCGAGTAAATTGCGACAGAGACATAAATACCCGTTTTCGTATTGACAACAGATAAAAAATATGGTAAAATATTTCTTAAATATAAAAGACAGGTAATTTACCGTAAACAAGATTAAATAAGGA
>CASEEB010000190.1 GCA_949286815.1 uncultured Eubacteriales bacterium
GGATAGGCGACATACACCGTGATTTTGCCGAAATGCCGGAAACATATCTTGTCATTTCGTGCATGGGAGAAGGCGTTCCCACACCGGAGGCATACAAAAGACTCGACTGCATTTACAACAACTTTGAAAACTATAAGCCCAAAGCACATACAATAGACTATATAAAAGATTGCTTCTCCCGGCAACTATTGCCGGACCACTCATTTAACATTTTTGAAAATGCTGTTTTGCCTATGCGCCCACACGCGGAAAAAATTAAAAAGGTCATGTGTGAATGCGGAGCAAGCCTGGCTTTGATGAGCGGCAGCGGACCGTCGGTATTCGGAATCTTCAGAGACGGTGAAAGTGCTCTTGAAGCTGTTAAAGCACTGACTGAAACAGGAGCGTCCGCAAAGCTCTGCGAACCGCGCAAAAGCGGACTTGAGATTCAATAAGGGGCTAAGCCCCGTCATTCAACGTTTTCAGTGGGAGATTGTATCTCCCCACTGAAAAAATTAAGTGGCACCCGCCTGATAGAAGGGGGACATCTTAATTTAGTTATACGGGAGGATTTATTCTGATGATTATGGAAAATACAAATATAAAATGCCAAAAAGGCAGCGTTGAGCAATACGAGGATTTTTTGGATTTTATAAATTATGTGTTTGGTTTTAACGGTTCGGAGAATGATTTTGTAAAGTTGCTTCCCAAGCTGTACCGAAGAGAAAAAAACCCCGCCTGCTGCAATTATATCATAACCGAAAATGAGAAAATACGCGCCGCAGTGGGAGCGTTTGACAGCGAGATTGTGGTATGCGATAATAAACTGCTTTGCCGCGGAATAGGAAACGTCGCTGTCCATCCGTATCACCGTTCTAAGGGATATATGAAAGAATGCATGAATACCGCCTTGAAAGATATGATAAAAGACGGTATACACTTTTCGGCATTGGGAGGCAGAAGACAAAGATACAATTATTTCGGATTTGACAAAACCGGAATTATGTACACATTTACCGTAAACGATGACAATATGCGCCATATCCTTGGCAGCGAAAGGACTCCGGTATATAAAATTAAAGAAATCGGAAAAGACTCTTGCGAGCTGAATTTAATTTCGGAGCTTATAAACAAACAAAATTATATAACTTTACGACCGAAGGATGAACTTTTTTACATAATGAAAAGCTGGCAGGCAAAAGTATACTGCGCATACGATAAAGACAGATTCGCGGGCTACTGTATTCTGAATAACGGTAAAATAACGGAGATTCATACTGCCGAAAAAACCGACTTTTTCGGATTTGTAACTTCACTTTATGACAGCCTTTCAATGCACGGTCTGACTGTTACCTTGCCCGATTTCGAGCAGTCATATATAAAAGACCTCTATATGTTTTCGGAGTGGGTGGGGATATCGTCACCGATGATGTTCAATATACTTGATTACAGGGCGGTCATTGACGCATTTTTGAAATTAAAAAACAGCTATATTTCACCACTTCCGGACGGCAAATTGAATCTCCTTATACACGGATACGCCCGCGAGGAAAAGCTGTGTATTTCATCGGAGCAGGGAAACACAAGCGTAAAAGAATCCTCCGGGACGGCGACTTTGGAGCTTTCACACCTTGAAGCAATGAATCTTTTGTTCGGCCCGGTATGTCCCTTGAGAAATGAATTGCCGCATTTCGCAAGAGATTGGTTTCCGTTGCCTTTATGGCAATATCCGGCGGACGAGGTTTAAGCCAAATACAAAACGGGACTCTTCATAAAAACATGAAAAGTCCCGTTTGTTTTAAAAGCGGAGCAAGGTGCTTACAAATCTGAAAACGCTTGCAACAAGGGCATCTGAGCGATAGCTACGCTGAGTTTCAGTGGGAGATTATACCGACGCTGAAACCCGAAAATTAAACCCGCCGCTTTAGATACCGGGGGATAAATCCGCTTTGTTATATTTTTTCTTTTTCGATTTTCCGAATCAGCAGTGCGCCTCAAGATAATTTGCCACGTCACCGACGGTAATGAACTTACTGAGCTCCTCGTCTTCTATGGTCAAATTAAATTTTTCCTCACAAAGCATAACAAGGTCGGCAAGTTCAATGGAATTTATTCCAAGGTCAGCCGACAATTCAGAATCGGCAGTTATTTCGTCTGCATCAATCTGAAGCTCTTCAACAAGAATATCTTTCAATTTGTCAAACATATTAAATTATTCCTTTCCTAATATTATGACTGCCGATAATTAACAGTCGGTTATTCATTATACAACTTTTTAATTATATAATTATTTTTATATTTTGTCAAGCGGTAAAATAAAAATGATTTGAAAATTTTATTTAATGTTTGCATAATATTTCATATAAAAAATCAATAAACGATAATCATTTTAAAAAAGGAGTAACGGCTTATAAAATATAAGTCGGAAAGCCGCTTTACGGCAATAACATATCTTATGAATATTTTTGCCCGCAGACCGTTGTTTACATATTGCGTGATCTTTTCCGCTTTCGCGGTCATATGCTTTTTTATTAACGCTACCGCCAAAATTATTATTACCGGCATTTTTCTGTTTACCGTGCTGCTTTTTACCGCGCTTTACATAATAAATAAAATCTCCGGAAAGCTCGCTTTGAATGTCACTCTGACAAGCCTGTTTATTATCGCGGCGGTTTTTTCATCGTATCTTTATTTTGATGTGAATTATTTATCATATACACAACTGAACGGAACAGATCATACAATAGAGGCTATTGTGCTTTCCGAACGGTACAGGGGAGGAAATCTGAGCGGCTATAATATCCGTGTGACCGAAATCGACGGGGAAGAATGCAGCTGCAAGGCAGTCCTTGACTGTATGTATATTTCGGATATCAGACCCGGTTATTATATTAAAGCCGATGTTTTTGCGGAAGAGTTTGAAAACAACGTAAACGGATATAACGAAAAACAAAATCTGCTTTCCGACGGAATTTTTCTGTCTCTCACTTCATACGATGAACAAACATACGAGATAATAGATGAAAATTATCCCGATTTTTCCGTATGGCTTAAAAAAATAAATTTCAGGCTTTCATATAATCTCAGGACAAGCATATCCGGAGATGAGGGTAATTTATGCGCGGCGCTGTTTCTCGGCGACAGAAGCTATCTTGACGACAGCGTATTAAAGGGATTTGAAAGGGCAGGAGTGTCTCATATTCTCGCTCTCAGCGGTATGCATATGAGCATAATTATGGGCATTTTCGGACTGCTTTTGCAAAAATTGCGGGTACACAAATATATAAGAGCAATTGTCCTGTCACTTCTTGCGGTCTTATATCTTGCTATTACGGGTTTCTCTGTTTCCGCGACCCGTTCGGTAATTATGCTCATGACTGTATATCTCTCGATGCTGTTTTCTCTGAGGTCAGACTCCTTGACCTCGCTTTCGGTTGCCTGCGCCTTGATTCTTTTTATTTCACCCGGAGCGGTAATTGACGCCGGATTCTGGATGTCATTTGCCGCGACATTCGGTCTGATTGTATATATGCCGCTTGCGGGTTCAATTATAACAAAATTATTTTCGTTTACAAAAAAATTCAGAGTTTTACATAAGGCTTTA
>CASEEB010000191.1 GCA_949286815.1 uncultured Eubacteriales bacterium
ATTCGACTGCGGAAGCCTGACAATTGACGAACTGAAAGTGTTTGTCAGACTGCTCTGTCCTTTCGCGCCCCATATCTGTGAGGAAATCTGGGAGTCTTTGGGCGAAAAGAATTTCTGTTCAATGGCGGCATGGCCGGAATATGATGAGTCCAAGACTGTGGACTCGGTCGTCGAAATTGCCGTTCAGGTCAACGGAAAACTCAAATCTACAATTTCACTTCCGCTTGACGCCGACAAAACGCTTGCAATCGAAACGGCAAAGAAAGAACCCAAGGTAAGCGCGGCGATTGATGGAAAAACAATTGTAAAAGAAATAGTCGTTCCCAATAAAATAGTAAATATCGTGGTAAAATAAAAGGCTTTGACTTTGTAAGTTCAATTCTGACATTTTTTACACAAAAAAGATTCAAGAAATCCGCCGGTCACAAAAAGGCGGCGGATTTCTTAACGCATTTTTTGCATATTGACTTTAAAAGAAAAATATGATATAATTACAGTCAAGCTTATTTTAAATTCGGAATATTAAGGGAGTAGTCGGCATTTGCTTTTAAATGTGACATTGCCAACATACTGGAGCGAAAGCTTCTGGCACTGTATTAAACGGCGAGACTTATCTGCAACGGCAGGTGGGTCTTCCTTTCTCCGTTGCGACATGTCTACGGAGGATTTTTTATGAATTTCGTTGAACTCTTTTTTATCGCGCTGGGCCTTTCAATGGACGCTTTTGCCATTTCTGTCTGCAAAGGGCTTTCCACGGGCACGGGAGCCGGCAAAGTCAAGCTCAGACATTCTGTAATTTGCGGACTGTACTTCGGTGGATTTCAGGCGCTTATGCCGCTTATCGGGTATTTCCTCGGCAGAAAATTTGAATCGCTCATTTCAAATATAGCGCCGATTGTTGCCTTCGTCCTTCTCGCGCTGATAGGAGTGAACATGATCCGCGAGTCAAGAGGAGAGGCAGAAAAGGTAAATTCATCCTTTGCATTCAAAGCGATGTTGCCCTTGGCTATTGCCACAAGCATAGACGCGCTTGTTGTAGGCATTAGCTTTGCGATGGTTGACGGGACCAATATCTGGTACGCCATCACGCTTATCGGGATCACTACGTTGATTATATCGGCAATCGGGGTAAAGATAGGCAGTGCGGTAGGGGATAAATTCGGAAGCAAAGCCGAGCTTGCCGGAGGAATAATTCTGATAGTTCTGGGGCTTAAAATTCTGATTGAGTACTTGTTTAAACTTTAAAAATAAATAAAACGGTTGTCGGATTTGTTGTCCGGCAACCGTTTTTTGTTAAAATCAATTTCAGCGTTAACTCGGATCTTACTTTTTATTTATGACAATTTTACCGAATCAAATATTAAAATTTTGTAAACTAACTTGACACCTTTTCATTTATATGCTATAATTCATGTCGTATTAACTCAATACGCAAAGGAAAAAGCTTGAAAATTTTCAAAGCGTGACTTTGCGCCGGTCTTATTGTAACTTCGAAACCAAAAGTACGGAGTCGATTTGACAAAGGCAAACCGCACAAAACGCTATATAGCGTAAGAAAGGAAAGGTCCCAATTATGAAAAAAAGACTGGTCTGGCTTCTTGCCGTATTGTCCCTGCTGTCTGTGATTTTTGCAGCCTGTGTAGGCGACTCAAACGAAGCCGGAAACGACACCACGGGCGAAAATACAGCCGCCGAATCCGAAAGCGGCACATCTTCCCCGGAAGAAAATTCAACAAATAACGGCGAGTCGGACACCAAACCGACCGAGTCGGGTACGACCGGTGAAGAGGTGACGACCGAAGGAGAATCGGATACCGAACCGGTCGATCCCGAATCTCAACCGCTTACAATTCCTTTAAACAACGATGCCCTGCTTAAATACATGACAGGTTCCAATATGGTAACAGCATCTATGGCAGACGACCCGGAAGAAGGCAAAGTTCTTAAACTGGCTACAGACAGCGCTTCGAACGACCCTTATATTTTCTTTAACGCCACCCAGTATATCAGAAAAATCGGAATGGAAGCTGTCCGACAGGTAAGCGATTTCCCGTATCTGATATTCAAGGTCAAGGCGGAAAACTGTTCCGCTTCAAAATTTGAGATGTTTTACTGCGCCGGAAGCGTTACGGGAGCAAGCGCCGATTACATGATGCAAAAATCCTTTAACAACGCTTCGGACGAATGGCAGTATATAGTGTTTGACATGACCGACGCAAAAGGCTGGAAAGGCGCGTTCAACGGAGCTCGTCTGGATTACCTTGTCAGCGCCGCGGCTTCGGGAGAGAGTATGTATATCTCGGAAATCATACTTGCCCGAAACGAGGAACAGATGAAAGAAATAACTCTCTCCGGAATTGACAATCCTTTTGAGGTCGTGACCGACCCCGACGCCGAAGAAAAAGCCGAGGAGTTGCTGCAGACGCCCGACTCCGCTCCGGATGTCTCAAATGACAAACAGAACGCCGAATATGAGGACAAAAATCTGGACCTTTGGTTCAATCATGCCTATGTAAACACTCCCGCCGAAGACATCCTCTCGACCGGCTGGAACACATATCAGCTCCGCATGGCAAAGAATGAAGCCGAAGGCGTGCATATGCTTATCCGCTCTTTTACAGGTCACAAGGGTCTGACGGTCAGCGTGTCAAGCTTCCGCAATGCGCAGGGCGCTGAGCTTGAAACCGAGCTGATGTACGGATATTACTTTGACGACGTTGACGGCAAAACTCTGGTAGACCCTATTCCGTGGGTAAGAGAAGGCAAGACATTTGACTTTGAAGCCGACCGCAGCTATATGTTCATAATAAAAGCCACCTCCGACGCAAACTCTCCGTCCGGTCAATATGAAGCTACGGTAACGATTACAGACTCAGAGGGAAAAGAGATAAAGAAAGCCACGGTATACGCATACGTATGGAACTTCACACTGCCCGAAAACACCTCATGCAAGGTGCAGATGGATCTGTCATGGCACAACATATACGTGGCGCATGAATGCTATGAGGGTGATGACAGCCTGCTGTACAAGAACTATTACGATCTTCTGCTTGACAATCGCGTCTGCGCATATACGCTTCCCTATGCTACCGACGGCACGTTTTCCGACAGCCGCGTGCTTGAATATCTGGACAATCCCCGCGTGGTCGCTTTCAACCCCATAGATTGGAAAAACGACGCAAACGAGTCAAATGTATCCGCGGCTTACGCGTTTCTGTCCCAAAAGCCGGAATGGTTGGATAAAGCTTATTTCTATCTTGTAGACGAGCCGGGTAACCAAGAGGCTCTTGACCGTATAAAAAATTACGGCGAGCTGCTTAAAGAACATTTTCCCGGGTATAAAATGATGGCTCCCATGCACGTCAACTACGCGCTCAACGCGGATTCCACGGAGGACTACTTCTCATACATTGACGACTATATAAACGTATGGTGCTTCAAGCCCTATTTCTTTACCACATACGCGCAGTACAATTATGACAACCGTCTGACTTACTGGATGACTCCCATGCTTGAGAAAAATCTCGGCACATTTGCCGACCGCATCTACAAGGAGCAGGAAGGCGGAGACGAGCTGTGGTGGTATGTAACCCGCCGTCCCGAAGACCCGGAAATCACACTGCTTATGGAAACCGACTCCATTCGTCATCGCATTCTCTTCTGGCAGCAAAAGCTGTACAATGTAGACAGCTTTCTGTACTATCTCGCAAATGACTGGTACGAAATCGGTGAAAACAACGGTCTGAACAAAAAATACGAGCATGTTGACGGAGCGGACGGATACGACTGCTACGGAAACGGCGTGCTGGTTTACTGCGGTCAGGATTTCGACGAGTACGGTCCCGTAGGCTCTATACGCCTGGAAAATGTACGTGACGGTATAGAGGATTTTGAATATCTCACCATGCTTACTGAAATGTACGGCAAAGACGTCACGGACGCAATTATCCATCGGCTGACCACCTCTCTTTCGGTCTACAACACAGATATCGACAACTTTACAGGTCTGCGCACAGCGCTCGGAAATATCATCGAAAAGACACTGGCTGACGCCGAATAATATCATCTGTAAAATTTTGTCCGGCGGCGGTTTGCCGCCGGATTTTCATTGTCCGCAAAAATATAAAAACGGCTGCTTTTCCGGGTAAGTTTGCCCGTGCAAAGCAGCTTTATTTATCTCACAAATTTATCCGACCGATATTTTAAAGTATTTTTTCCATCCCGATTTTCTGCACCTTAAGCCCTAT
>CASEEB010000192.1 GCA_949286815.1 uncultured Eubacteriales bacterium
CAAATCTGTACATATCCAGCGAAACATCCGAATAATCAGGCGACTCCTCGGCTACTTTATTGGCGGCGAAACGTATCGCGTCTCCAAAATCATGCGCGACCAATCCCGGCATTACGGTATCAAGGTCAATTACCGTTTTTGCCTCATTTGTATTTTTGTCAAAGAGAATATTGTTAATCTTGGTGTCGTTGTGCGTCACGCGCAGCGGCAGCTTTTTTTCATCGAGAAGCTGATTGAGCAAAACCGCGGGGGAATAGAGTTTTTCAATTTGAGAAATTTCATCCGCGACCGAATGTACCCGTCCGCAGCAATCTTCCTTTACATGAGCAAAAAAAGTATCAAAGCGTTTTCTGGTATTGTGAAAATCCGGAATCGTCTCAAACAATCGTGAGGCATCGAAATCCGACAGCATTACCTGAAAATTTCCGAACGCTTTACCCGCCGAACAAAGTTTGTTCAAATCATCACAGGAATTGTATGTAACCGATTCCGGGACAAATTCGGAAATTCTGAAAAAGCCTTCGCTGTCCTCAAAATAATTTTTTCCTTCCCCGGTATAAAGAAAATGCATAACCTTATCTCGGTCATCACCGTTTTTCTCAAGCTTAGACGCAATATGTGTGGTTATAAGTTCAATGTTCTTCATTATCTGCCGGGGATTTTTAAAGACAAACACATTAATGTTCTGCAGCACAAAATGCTTCTCTTCGCCGTTTATATCAACCGAGACGTCGTAAGTCTGATTGATGTTTCCGTTGGTTATCGGAACAATCTCCTTTAATTCACCGTTTACGCAAAAGACCGGCAGCAATTCAGCGGCTTTTTGTCTGGTTATAGTCATGAATTTACCCTTTCGTTTTAACTGTAATAATATGTAGGCTCCGATAAAAACGGAACAGCACTTTACCGTAAAATAAAAATGATGTTATTATCCAAATTCCGCAAAAGTAACTGTTCCCGTTTAAATATCAAATTTTAAAATCAATGGTCTTTCACAGCGGTACAGAGGACCGTGTTTTTCATTTCCTCGGCTTTATACGCGTTCTTATTTACCTGTTCGGGTTCATGATAGGTGCTCACCGTTTCATGGAGCGCTTCTTTTATCTTAACTGAAGACAGCTCATGCGCCGAATCTTTTACCGCGTTTCTGAGAATTTCCATTTTATCGTCAACTTCACTTCTTGACAACGGTTTATCGGTTTCTATAAATATCATATTGTTATCGGTTTTAGTAAGAGTTTCGGTTTTTATCAAGAGCTCCTCATAAAGCTTCTCACCCGGACGAAGTCCTATTTCCTCTATTTTGATATCGACCCCCGGAGTCAAACCCGAAAGCTTTATCATATTTGTCGCAAGGTCTATGATTTTAACCGGCTTGCCCATGTCAAGCACGAAAAGCTCTCCCTTTTGCGCCATAGCTCCCGCCTGCATTACAAGCTGACTCGCTTCGGGAATGGTCATAAAGTAACGGATTATACGTTTGTCGGTAATGGTTATCGGCCCGCCCTTCTCAATCTGTTTTTTGAAAAGGGGTATAACCGAACCGTTAGAACCAAGCACATTTCCGAATCTTACCGCGGCAAACTTGGTAGGTCCGTCAGTCCTGCATTGAATTATCATCTCACACAGACGCTTGGAGGCTCCCATGATGTTTGTGGGATTCACCGCCTTGTCTGTCGATATGAGTATAAACTTTTTGACCCCGTATTTTTCCGCCATATCCGCGGTATTATACGTACCGAAAACATTGTTTTTTATCGCTTCACAGCCGCTGTGCTCCATAAGCGGGACATGCTTGTGCGCCGCCGCGTGGAATACAACATCGGGTCTGTATTGGTCAAAAATACAGTCGAGGCGTTCCCGCTCCCTTACGGACGCAATCTCTACCGAGAGATCCAGTTTATTCCCGTATTTATTGATAAGCTCCTGCTGTATATCATATGCGTTATTTTCATATATGTCCAAAATAATAAGTTTTTTGGGTCCGCATTTTGCGATCTGACGGCAAAGCTCGCTTCCTATGGAACCGCCCCCGCCGGTTATGAGGACAGTCTTACCCGAGTAATAATCAAAAGACTTTTTATTGTTTATGTCCACTGTTTTACGAAAAAGCAGGTCTTCTATCTGAAAGTCTCTTATAGTCTTCCTGCCCGCCGAGTCGGGAGAAAACATATCCTTAACGGGAGTATCGTAAATTTTTATCTTACACCCGGTTTTGCTGTATAAATCATATAACTTTTCCGCGGTCTCGTTATCAATGTTGGGAAGCGCAAAAAAGATTTCCTGAATCGGAAGGTTTTTTATTTCCTCGATGGTCTTGTCCCCTTCCTCATAAATAACGCGGATACCGCTTATCATGCTTCCCTGTTTTGCTTTGTCGTTATCAATAAAGCATATAGGCTTATAATGCGATTTGCTGTTGCACAAAAGCTCTTCCGCCAGAATCGCGCCAAGCTGACCGGCGCCTACTATCGCAACATTTATTTTATGGTCATTTCTGTTTTCATTCGCGTTTTTGTGTTTATACATAAGTCGATATACAAACCTCGAGGAAAGCGTCATCAGAGCAAAAAGCGCGCTTATCAAAAAAATATGAGAAACGTCTGTATAAAAATCTGTCAGATACACGACCGGAACAGTCAATACACAGGAGAAAAAATCGGCAACCACAATATTAAGATAAGCCGAAGTGCTTGTATATCTCCATACGTTGGAATATGTCCCGAAAAGCAATCTCACCAAGGTGGTAATTACAGCAAGAATACAGGAACATACTACAAATTTCACCGTATCATTGACAACGGGATTTTCGGTAAACAGACAAATTATATAATAAGCGGCCGATAACAATACAAAACAACCCAGGTCAAAGAGCAGAAGTACAAATTTGCGAAATTTAAATAAGTTGGAAATTTTAGAACTCAATTATTTCGCCTACCTTTCATATTTACTATAACTGTAACGGGCAATTTGGGTTTTTAACCAAAATTTTAGAAAAAACCTTTAATTTATTCCGAAAAAAGATAGTCTGTCAATATTATATACCAATTTTAAAAAAAAGTCAACTTTATTTGATTTTTTTCACTTGTAAATTAAGGGTTAATTATAGGATTTTTCAAAAATTAAATTTTTTAAGCTAATTGGCGTAAAATCAGGGAAAAATTAGTAAAAATTATTTAACAACACTTTCAGTATTTTAAAATCATAAAAATAACTTTATTAAAATAAAAGGTGTACCCCAATTGAGAGAGTACACCGAAAAATGCATCTCCCAATGTCGCTACACATTTTCCACACAAAAGGAAGAGAGAATACATTTTTACCTTAGTATTTCTCCTTTGTGCGGAAGTATTCAAATGTGTAGCGTAATTATTATATCATATTAATTTTTGTATGTCAACACAAACAGACAAAAAAGAAAAAATTATACTGACAAATAAGCTTATTTTTTTGAATATTTTTCCACTTGACCGCATAAATACCCGTGGAATTCCTCATCAAATGTTATAAATACGGAAATATTGTCGTTTGTTCTGATTTCAGTAAATCTTCCCTCGGCAAACTGAACATTGTATCTGTATCTGCGCATTGTTTTTCTCTGAGCCTGTATGCTTTTTATATTCGTCTTATCAACTTTTTCCACAAATGTAATTTCATCGAGTCCGAGCCGGCAAACGGTAATGCTGCGCTTTCCCCTTTTTTCATATATAACAAAATCCGGAATCGTTTCACCGGCAATATTCGAGCTTTCAACCGAAAAAGTGTACTCACGGAGAAGATAACAGGAAGCGATATATATAGAGGCGGTAAATAATATTATACTGATGATCTGCGCAAAAAGAGGCAGAGCTATTTTTTGGGTTCCCGCAAAGATAAAAAGCAGCGTGCCTACGATAAGGCAACACAGGCTTATAATTTTGGCTCCGCCGTTTTTCGGCTTGGGCGTTTTACTGAACATAAATTTCTTCAGCCTTTCTTTATATTTGCATATATATTTATATGTATCGTTCGCTTTTTATATGTTTGTCGGTAAACGACGTCTCATGCCGCAAACAATAAACAGCGGCAGAGTCGCAAACATTCCGGGGATCTGGCTTGGCTGCGTCTGACAGTCTGCGCTCAAATCCCCGGAAAGCAGCTGAACAAATTATATTATTAATATTATAGTATGGCAAAACCGGCAGTTTCCGGTTTTGCCAATAAGGCATAAATGTCTGATAAAGTTTGCTTTTCAAAAAAGTTTTATCAATTAAAAATATGTTCCGGGGTTTTCAATAACTCTTCTGAAAAGATTGCGGCTTAAATCAGATTTTCTTCATACCCTCAAAACTCAGCACGGCATTGCCGGTAAGCGTCACATTGTCCTGCGCTACGTTGACCACAAGGTCGCCGCCGCGCGCTTTAACCGTTATATCTTTGTTCATATCGCAAAGACCGCATCTCACAGCCGCGATTGCCGCCGCGCACGCGCCCGTGCCGCAGGCGAGAGTTTCTCCCGCGCCTCTTTCCCAAACTATCATTTTTATAGTCGAGCGGTTGACCACACGGATAAACTCAACATTTGTCCTCTCCGGGAATATGGGCGCGAACTCAAACTCCGGTCCGGCTTTTTCAACATCAATATCGTCAACACGGTTGACAAAAACCACCGTATGGGGATTTCCCAAAGACAGGCAGGTGATATTGTATTCATTATTACCTATGGTTACGGGATAATTTATTACTTCTTCCGCGTCTATATTCACGGGTACCTCGGAAGGCTTAAAGGTATAACTTCCGACCTCGACCGTAACCGAGCCCACTTCCTCGTTGGCAAGTATGGCGTGTACCTGTTTCGGACCGCTCCAGGTATCTATGGTCATATCGGTGACTTCAACAATTCCGTTGTCGTACAGATACTTCGCTACGCACCTTAAGGCATTGGCGGCAAGTTTTCCCTCGCTTCCGTCACTGTTGAATATCCTCATCTTGGAATCGCAGTGCGAGCTTCTTTCCACAAGCAAAAGTCCGTCCGCGCCAATTCCGGTATGGCGGTTGCAGAGCTGAAGCGCCAGAGATTCGGGACAGTGAATATTGCCCTCACGGTTGTCAATAAGAATATAATCGTTGCCGAGCGTCTCCATTTTCAAAAATTTCAGGGTCATTCTTTCTTTTCTCATATTGTTCAGGTCGACAAGCTCGGTATTGTACTCGCTCCAGCGGCTCGCTATCACATCGGCAAGCGCGTTTGCGGTATCCAACGCGGTAAGTACGGCGATATTCAGCTGTATTGCCTTTCTGTGCAGATATATAAACTGTTCTATCGTCGCGTCAACAAGCGCTCCGGTATATATAATGTAGCTGATTTTTCCGCTTTCCATAAGGCCGAACAATTCATCGCTCTCTCCCGCGTTGGGAACAGTGATAACGTCGATGCCGAGTCTTGAAATTGAAGCGGCAGTTCCGCTTGTGGCATAAATTATCATTCCGAGGTCCGAAAATTTCTTGGCAATCGTAACAATTTCGTTGTAGTCATGCTCGTCAACCGAAATAAACACTCCCGCCTTGGGAAGGCTTTCCGGATTTTTTATCTTAAATCCCGCGGCGATAATACCCTTGAAAACCGCCTCATTCAGGGTTTTGCCTATACCCAAAACCTCTCCGGTAGACTTCATCTCCGGACCGAGCTGCGTATTTACGTCGTTGAGTTTTTCAAATGAAAACACCGGAACCTTTACCGCGTAATACGGAGGAACCTTATAAAGTCCGGTACCGTAGCCGAGTGTAGAAAGCTTTTTGCCAACCATAACCTTTGAGGCAAGGTCTACCATAGGAACATTTGTAACCTTGCTGATATACGGGATTGTCCTCGACGCTCTGGGATTGACCTCGATAACATAAAGTTCATTGTTATATATAAGGTACTGAATGTTGACAAGCCCTTTCGTGCCGAGCTTCAGCGCCAAAGTGGTAGAGCAGTCAATAATCTTCTGACGCATTATATCTGTGAGGTTATAAGGCGGATAAACGGCAATGCTGTCGCCGCTGTGTATGCCCGCGCGTTCGATATGCTCCATAATTCCCGGAATCAGCACTTCTTCGCCGTCTGAGATAACATCAACTTCAAGCTCGGTTCCCGGCATGTATTTGTCCACAAGCACCGGATTTTCTATACCGGTGGACAGGATTTTATCCATATATTTCGAGATGTCTCCGTCGTCGTGCGCTATAACCATATTCTGCCCGCCGATTACATACGACGGACGCACCAAAACGGGATACCCCAGTTTGTTGGCGGTTTGTATCGCCTCCTCCTTGCTCATGACTCCCACTCCGGACGGGCGTTTAATGCCGCATTCTTCAAGCAAAGCCTCAAATCTCGCCCTGTCCTCGGCAAGGTCAATGCCGTCCGCGGAGGTACCGAGCACCGGAACTCCCATCCTGTCAAGGAAACCCGTGAGCTTTATCGCGGTCTGTCCGCCGAACGCCACGACAACACCTATGGGCTTTTCAAGCTGTATAATATCGTAGACATCCTCGTCGGTCAAAGGCTCAAAATAAAGCCGGTCGGCAATATCAAAATCAGTCGATACTGTTTCGGGATTGTTATTTATTATCGCGACGTCATATCCCATGTCCTTAAGCGACCAGACACAGTGCACCGAGCTGTAGTCAAATTCTATTCCCTGACCTATGCGTATAGGTCCCGAACCCAAAACAACGACGGTCTCCTTTTCATGATTGAGGAAAAGCTTTGCCTCATCGTCCGCGGGGTCGTCGTGCGTACCGTAAAAGTAAGGCGTCTCCGCCATAAATTCGGCGGCGCAGGTATCGACCATTTTATAGGCGCTTGCGCGGTGGGGCGGCAAGGTGGCTTTTGAGATTCGTTTAAGCGCTTTATCGGTATATCCGTACTTCTTGGCGCGCAAATACGTATCTTCATCCATAACCCTTCCGGACGGTCCGGAAATTTCGGTTTCAAAGTCGGCAAGCTTTTTCAGCTTATGCAAAAAGAAACGGTCAATCTTGGTAATTTCAAAAATCTCATCTGCCGATATTCCCGATTTAAGCG
Source organism: uncultured Eubacteriales bacterium (assembly GCA_949286815.1). GTDB lineage: Bacteria > Bacillota > Clostridia > Oscillospirales > CAG-272 > SVTX01. The sequence goes on from CASEEB010000192.1 coordinate 7,052, forward strand.
CTTCAAACACTCTGAACAGGCGCATATCGTCGGTCTTTTTGAGAGCTTCCCTCGGATTGTCTCCCAGAAGTGAGCTTTTGGCGTTCAAAGTATCCAGCCCTATTTCCGCGCCTCTTACCGCTTTCATCAAAGCTTCCTCAAAAGAAGGCGCTATCGCCATAACCTCGCCGGTGGCTTTCATCTGTGTTCCGAGCTTGCGCTGCGACTGCGCGAATTTGTCAAACGGCCACTTGGGAAATTTCAGCACCACGTAGTCGAGCGCGGGTTCAAAGCAGGCATATGTCTTGCCGGTTATATCGTTCTTAATCTCATCAAGGGTGTATCCCAGAGCAATCTGTGCCGACACCTTGGCGATAGGATAACCTGTCGCCTTGGAAGCAAGCGCGGAGGAACGTGAAACACGCGGATTTACCTCTATTACCGAATACCTGCTTGAGTCCGGGTCAAGCGCGAACTGACAGTTGCATCCGCCCTCTATTCCGAGCTCCTCAATTATATCAAGCGCCGCCGTCCGGAGCATCTGATACTCTTTATCGGCAAGCGTAAGCGCGGGCGCAACGACAATCGAATCCCCCGTATGAACGCCTACCGGGTCGAAGTTTTCCATCGAGCAAACCGCAATCTTATTGCCC
>CASEEB010000193.1 GCA_949286815.1 uncultured Eubacteriales bacterium
ATCCTGTTGACGGCGGCAGGGTAAAATATACCGAAGGAAAACACGCATTTATTGTGGAAACATTGAGAAAGGCGCTTGTAAGTTCATACCTCGGCAAGACAGTCGATATAAAAATCGACCGTCCGGTGGGATATGTGCATAAAACAGATAATCAAAGCCTGACTTATCCCGTAAATTACGGGTATGTTCCGGGGGTGCTCGGCGGTGACGGCGAGGAGCTTGACGTATATTTGCTCGGTGTGGACAGACCTGTATCCGGGTACGAAGGACGTATAATCGCCGCGGTTCACCGTAAGGATGATATTGAGGACAAGCTTGTTGCGGCGCCTTTGGGTATGAGCTTCGACAAAGAGGAAATATCTGCAATGATTGATTTTGCCGAACAATATTACGATATTGAAATAGAAATATGCTGATTGAACTCTGTGCGTGAGAAGGTTATTTCTAAGTTTATTTACCTTTTTGAATAATAAATATTAAACTGAATTTGCCGGCTCGTTTTATAATTGAGCCGGCATAATTATTCCGCATTGATACGGGAACTTTAAATTTTTACGAGCTGAATTTCCGAAATGATTTCTTTGAGAATATTCGCGGATTTTAAAAGCTTTTCTTTTTCTTCATCATTCAGTTTGATTTCGAGAATGCTCTCGACTCCGTTTTTTCCGAGGATACAGGGAACACCCAGGCATACGTTGTCAACTCCGTATTGTCCGTTCAGAAGTACGGAAATGGGGAGAATGCTGTGTTCATCGTTGATGATAGCGGTTATTATCCTACGCACGGAATCCGCAATCGCGTAATATGTCGCACCTTTACCTTCAATTATTCTGTATGCGCTGGTTGTGACATCTTCGGCAAGCGTTTTTTTGGTGTTTTCGTCAAATTCAATATTTTTTTCTTTGCAGAAGCTGTCAAGGTCAATGCCGGATACATTAGCGGAACTCCAGACGGCAAGTTCGCTGTCTCCGTGCTCGCCTATTATAAAAGAGTGAATATTCCGGCTGTCCACGCCGATGTGCCTGCCCACAAGCTCCTTAAGCCTTGCGGTGTCAAGTACAGTGCCGGAGCCTATCACCTTGCGCGGGTCAAGACCGGAGTATGAAAGAGTATCGTAGGTAAGGATATCCACCGGATTTGTCACGGCGAGAATAATAGCGTCCTTGTTGTATTTTGTGACATTGTCGATAATGTTTCTGAAAATTTTTACGTTTTTGTCCACAAGCTGTATACGTGTTTCTCCCGGCTGCTGATTTGCCCCCGCCGTGATTATGATAATACCGCAGTCGGATATATCCGAATATTTTCCCGCTTTTATCTCCATCGGCGCGTTGAAGGGAAGCGCGTGAGCTATATCGTCCGCTTCACCCTGAGCTTTTTTTTCGTTTATATCGATCAGTAAAAGTTTTGATAGCAGTCCGCTCTGCATCAGAGAATATGCCGTTGTCGCGCCTACGTTTCCGCAGCCGATTACCGCGCAGCTTCTTATGTCGGTTTTGTTTTCCTGCATATTAAATCTCCTTTTTATATTTCCTTGCTTTTTTGTTATTTTGCGCAGAAACCGTTTTGTTGATACGTTTCTGAGTTTACGCTGAGATTTAAATTTTAAAGGAAGTGCATTTTACCGTATTTTTAACAGTGTTGTCAAATTATGTAGTTATTACAAACAAACCTATGTTTGTTTACATATGATTAACAAAATTGACATTGTAATGTGATACAATATTACAAATCTAATAATATAAGCAGGAGGTATTTAATTATGAAAGCGCCTGAATTTCTTGTGGTAAAAAAGAAAAAATCTCCGGTTGTCAAAATCGTGGTGATAGTATCCGCGGTTGTGGCTGCCGGCGTGGCTTTGTTTATGATTTACAAGCTGTTTGGAGATAAGATCAAGTCAAAGGTAAAAGTGATGGGAGCAGTCGATATTGACGGAGACGGCGAGACCGACGCGATAATGCTCGATACGACAGGTGACGGTGAAATAGATACCATTGTTTTGAATTCAGAGGACAGTGATAACAACGATGCCGGCGCCGGAGAAAATGCTGCCGAGTAATTGACAATTTCAAATGTTGTAAAATTTTCCGACTCGGGTCGGTACGGGTTGACGGTATCGGATTGTTTCCGGTAAACGGTGTGGCTTCGGCCGCGCCGTTTTTTTGCATATTTAACTGACGGTTGTTTGACACAGCGTGTTTTAATATGCCCGAAAAAATAAATTGCCGTAAAGTAAATAGGCGGTTTGTCTGTTTATAAAGAAAAAACGTCAATTTGGAATTCAGCGAGGTATTTTGCAAATTTTTTCATAAACAAAAAACCAAGATCATTTGCCTTTTGACCTTGGTTTTTATATTTGCGTAATGACGCTTTAGAACCCTTACAAAAAATTGTCTTTCATAGGTTTTATCGGCGATGTATGATTAGTCGCCGTTTTTTAACTCTGCCGTACAAATTTTTTGCTGCTGTTTTGCGAATTCCTTTTCGGAGATAGCCATTTACGCAAGCTTTTTAAAATTACCTTATATCGACATTGACTCTTTTGCCGCAGTCTGCGGACGCGGCTTTTATTACGGTGCGTATAGCTTTCGCGATTCTTCCGTTCTTGCCGATAACCATTCCCATGTCTTCCGGAGCCACGCTCAAAGTCAGGTTAATGGAATTGTCGGTTTCCTCGCATACAATCCGTACCTCGTCCGGATTGTCAACGATAGCTACCGCTATGTTGTTGAGTGTGCTTTTTAAATCTGCCATTTGTAGACCGTTCCTTTTTCACAAACTGAAAAAAAGCTTATTTTATACGGGATGTTCAGTCAATGATGCCTGATTTTTTGAGCAGCGCCTTTACCGTATCTGTGGGCTGTGCTCCTTTTGCGATCCATTCCTTCGCGCTTTCGCCGTTTATTTTTATCTCGGCGGGTTCGGTGCAGGGATTGTAATATCCTATCTCTTCGATAAAACGTCCGTCTCTGGGATAGCGGCTGTCCGCTACGACAACACGGTAAAAGGGAGCTTTTTTCGCACCCATTCTTCTGAGTCTGATTTTAACCATTTTTTTGTCCTCCAAAAATTTTGTGTTTAAATATTTTATTATTCCGTAAGGTTTATAGGTGTTATAACATACGGTATAAAAGCTTAAATTATTAAAAAGTGTATTAAAAGGGCATTTTGGATTTTCCGAACATTCCGAAAGAACGTCTCATTTTGTT
>CASEEB010000194.1 GCA_949286815.1 uncultured Eubacteriales bacterium
GGCTCTCCCTTTCAAGCGTTTTCGGATCTGAAATATTGTCACTGACCTGAATATAAATTTTTTCGTCTCCTTTTTGTGCTACAAAATCGATTTCCTTTTGATACAACTTTCCCACGTATACATCATATTCCCTGCGGAGCAATTCAATGCAAACCATGTTCTCATATACTCTGCCGTAATCCATATTTCTGCTTCCAAGAACCGCATACCGGATACCTGTATCACACAGATAAAATTTTTCAGAACTTTCCAAATATTTCTTTCCGCGAATATCATATCGTTTGATGTCGTAAAAGACAAAAGCGTTACACAAATACTTGATATATTTTCCCACAGTTACGTGATTGGTTATTGTTTTATTCGCTGTAAGGAGTTGGCTGACCTTATTCGGAGAAGTCAGATTGCTGATATTGTCCATAAGAAACTCGCTTAGTCGCCGTAATACCAATGTGTCCGGTAATGAATACTTCTGCACAAGATCTCTTGTAACGATCGTTTCATAGACCTCCTTAATGTAGCGGATTCTGTCTGCTTCTGTTTTATAAACGTAAGAGCCTGCCAATCCTCCTCTTATGGAATAAGCCTCAAACAAATTCTCTTTATCATCAGTTTCATCATAATACCGACAGTATTCCCGAAAACTGAAAGGGAACACATGAATCTCAATATAACGTCCGGTAAATAGAGTTGCCAGATCCGCACTCAGCAAAAATGCGTTGGAGCCTGTAACATAAATATCATATTTCCGCTTCGAGTAAAGACTGTTGACCGCCAGCTCAAAACTCGGACACATTTGAACTTCATCCACAAAAAGATAGTTTGTTTTTCCTGCTTGATAATGTTCTTCTACATATGCATGAAACGAATGATATTCTTTGAGATTTTCATAGGCCATATCCATAAAGTCAATAAAAATGATATTGATGTTTTCAAAATGACCTTTTAAATACTCGATGTATGCCCTCATCAATTCTGATTTTCCCGACCGGCGGATACCAGTAATAATTTTAATGTCCGGAGTTTGATTTAGCTCGATGATCCTATTTAGATACTCCGTTCTCGTTATTATTTTCATATGCGCCTCCGCTTTCAAAAAATGAATATTTTTATTTTTTTGAAACTGCTCTTGAGATATATTATACGATCATCAGATAGTATATGCAAGCAGCTGATTTCAAAACTGAAATTTTTTTATTTTATTGAAACCATACATTTTCCGGGCTATAATGATCAGAGAAACAGCGAAGAGAGAAAGGAACCCAAGTATGCTGCGAATCCAAATCCCGGAAAAAGCAAATCATATCATATCAGTTCTCGCGGAGGCCGGCTTTGAGGCCTACGTGGTGGGCGGCTGCGTCCGCGACGCCATTCTGGGGCGGACTGCGGCGGACTGGGACATCACGACGAACGCGCTGCCTTCGCAGGTGAAGGCTCTGTTCCCGCGTACCCTGGACACGGGCCTTCAGCACGGGACGGTGACGGTCATGCAGGGCAGAGAGGGGTTTGAGGTGACGACCTACCGGATCGACGGAGAGTACCTGGACGGACGCCACCCGGACAAGGTGACGTTTACGCCCAGCCTTCTGGAGGACTTGAGGCGGCGGGACTTTACGGTGAACGCCATGGCGTATAACGAGGCGGAGGGGCTGGTGGACGCCTTCGACGGCCTGGGC
>CASEEB010000195.1 GCA_949286815.1 uncultured Eubacteriales bacterium
GCCGTGAAAAGCAGTATGCTTTTCGACAACAACAGCAAACTACGCAAAGCCTTTCTTAAAGGGGTGCTTTCGTCCCGGCCAAAGCTTAAAAAAAGCGAATGCGTAGGCTGTGGCAAGTGTAAAAATATGTGCCCCGCCAAGGCTATCACAATCAACGGCAAAAAGAAAGCGGAAATAGACCGTTCTCTGTGTATACGCTGCTTCTGCTGTCAGGAATTCTGTCCGGTGGGAGCAATGAAGGTATACAGAACTCCGATTGCCCGTATTCTGAGTAAAAACTGAAATTTAAAATCCTATAAAATAAAAAACTTGCGTATGGATATCAATGTATCCGGATACGCAAGTTTTTTGATTTTTTACACAATCCGATATATTCTCTACTTTAAAATAACGCAGTTATGCTCGTCATAATTTTCTCAGCGGCTGTGGGCAAACGGTCTGATTTCCGCCTTAAGCAACGTAAAAAAGCCCACATTACAGTCTTTGACTATTTGTCGGAAGTTTTTACAGTATTCTGTATTTCCTACAGTTTTTATTCGGTCAGATCGCCTGACTCCGAAATTTTTTCAAAATCCTCTTTTGAGGCTCCGCACAGCGGACATACCCAATCCGAAGGAAGGTCTTCAAAATCGGTTCCGGGTTCTATTCCGTTTTCGGGATCACCGTTTGCGGGATTATATTCATATCCGCAAAGCTCGCACGCATAAATACTCATAACAACTTCTCCTTTTCTAAAAATAATATTATGAATACACCCTTTTTGTGTATCAATTTCGTATATATATAATATTACAATATAATTGTATTGTCAATAACCAAATTTAAACAAATATTTTCATTACGCGACAGAAAAACTGTAATATTTTAACTATAACGCAAATACTTTTCCCTTACCGATAAAAATTCCCTGATTTTTTCGGCATTTTTATCGTAAACTTTTTCGGGATCAAACTCACCTATAATATCCTCGTTTCCAAATCTCAGGCAAATACCCCTTGTATCTTCCCTGTATTCTTTATATCTTCTGAAAATATTCAGCATATACATCATAGTCAGAACCGGTCTGTAAGCGTTTCTGTCGGTAATGTGCAGCTGCAACCCATGGCATACCTCTCCGGCATATTTATTAAACTGCGGAGTAAAACTGACCCGTCTGAATATGACTCCGGGCAAATTGTACGAGCACATCTCGTCATAAAGGGTTTTTGAGTCTACAAAAGGCGCGCCCACCATGTCAAACGGCCGTGTGGTTCCCCTGCCCTCAGAAATATTTGTCGCCTCATATATACAGCTTCCGTAATAATTAAGTATGCTGTCAACCGACGGAATGTTTGGAGACGGATTGACAAACAAAAGGTCGCTGTCGTCATAATACATGTCTCTGTGCCAGCCCTCGCATTCCAGCACATAAAGCTCACAACCTATATTTTTCTCACGGTTGACATACTCCGCATATTCCCCCACCGTCATAGCATACCTTATAGGTATTGAAAATTCCCCTATAAAAGATGAAAAACGGCTCTCATCGAGTAATGCTCCCTCGCATAACAAACCCGTGCAGGGAGAAGGACGGTCAAGCACAAGCAACGGTTTTCTGTTTTTGGCGCACCCGCGCATTATCTGTGTCAGATTGCACAGATATGTATAAAACCTGGCTCCGACATCCTGTATATCGTATACCGCGATATCAATACCCGATATTATTCCGTCAAGCCTTGGGTGACCGCTTCCCGTGAGATTATATACATACGCTCCGCTCTCACTGTCCCGTTCCGACTTGTCACTGTCAAACCCGCCGTCCTGCAAAGCCGAGTATAAACCGTGCTCGGGTGCGAACAGTGCCTCAAGACGGTATTTTCGGGATAATATTTCATATGTCGGTATTCCCTCTTTATTAACGCCCGAAGCGGCAGTAAGCAAGGCGATTTTGTTTCCCCGCAAAAACTTATCCGCATCGGATATTCTGTCAATGCCGCATAAGACCTTTCGCTTTTCCATCCCGTATATATCCTTTCAGACCGTTATGCCGGATAAGGGCGGAGACATATGGCTATATTATATGTTTATATATCTCTGCTGTGCGTAAATTCTATTCATCCGGCAGATATTTTATGATAAAATTTTTGGGTTTAATATGAAAAACAAAAAATTATTTAAGATATTTTTCAACAATATATTTGGGTCTGTGCTTGGTTTCAAGATAAACTTTTCCGATATACTCGCCTATAATTCCAATGGCGAGCAACTGCAAGCCCCCGATAGCCCAAACTGAAACCGCCAAAGAGGTCCAACCCCAGACCGTATTTCCGGTAAAGTGCCTTATCAGTGAATAAATCAAAATGCCGATACTGACGCAAAATACAAGCACTCCCAAAACGCATATCATCCTTATCGGCTTTATCGACATGGAAGTAATGCCCTCAAAGGCAAAGGAAAGCATTTTCTTTAAGGGATACTTTGATTCTCCCGCAAACCGCTCTCCTCTTTCATACTCAACCGTTGCGCTTTTATACCCGATAAGCGGTACTATTCCTCTCAAAAACAGGTTGACTTCCTCAAACTCCGAAAGCGCGTCGAGCGCCCGCTTGCTCATAAGCCTGTAATCCGCGTGATTGTAAATTATCTCAACGCCCATAGCCTTCATGAATTTATAAAACCCTTGCGCCGTCGCGCGTTTGAAAACGGTATCTTTTTTTCTTGAACTCCTGACTCCGTATACCACGTCATACCCCTCGGCATACTTTTCAACCATGCGGTCTATGGCGTCAATGTCATCCTGCAGATCCGCGTCAAGGCTAATCGCCGCGTCGCACTCATCCTTTACGGTCATAAGCCCCGCCATAAGCGCGTTCTGGTGACCCTTGTTTCTTGACAGCTTAATGCCGCGGAAAATTTTATTTTCCGCGTTCAATTGCTCGATTATTTCCCACGTGCGGTCCTTGGACCCGTCGTTTACAAAGCAGATCTTGCTCTCACTGTCAATAACACCGTCGCCAATCAGCTTTTCATACTTTTCAAGCAGACGTTTTGAGGTCTCCGGAAGTACCTCCTCCTCATTGTAACAGGGTATAACAAGATATAGTTTCATATAACTCCTTTCATAAACAAGCGTAAAAACGCAAATAAACATATCCGAAACGGACAGAACGCATTTATTTCCAGAACTCAAATATCCTCTCAAACGAAAGATACTCACTCTCAAGCATACCTGTTTTGGGCAGATAATCGTACACCATGGCGAAATTCACAATTATCGAAACTGCCGCGGCACAGATAAAAAACACGGACAGAAGATTTCGCATGTCCCGCTTTTCCGCGTGGTTTTCCATACACACATAATGATAGAACAATATACAAATCGCGCCTGTTATCATCTGCCAGGCAAAATCAACGCAGTACCTTATCCCGTATCCGCTTTCCCAAATCGAGAAAATTATAATAAGCGGCGCCAATACACATACTGAAGAGATAAGAAGTACCGCCGGCAGTCTTTTGTTCTTGTCTGATTTTCTGAACGCGGAATACGCGCCGAAATAGCCGAACATTACTATAGCCCTCCAGAAAAGTCCCACCGAATTCCGGTTCGCGACATAATAATAGCCGTTTACGTCGAGGTCGGAAAAGTTTGAAAAAACAAACGGAAATTCAGTGTTTATCTGAGGAAACGCGAACAAATAGTTATAATATCCTATCATGGCGAAATCGGTATGATACTGAGACCGGGTAAAATCGTTGATGGTAAGCGAATACTGTATTCCGAAATCGAAGAACGAGCCGAATCTCAGATAATTGTATATCATCTGCACAGAGCCTATCACAACAAAGCAGGCAAGCGCACAGACAAGATATCTGACGCTTTCCTTACGGACACTTTTTCCCTCTTCAATCGCGATTTTTCTGTTTTTAACAAATCCGAACGCGATAAATATGAGGGCGGCAATACAGTACAGCGCAAGCGTCGGACGGCACAATACCGCCATCGAGAGACAAAACGCGGACGCCGCGAGTGAGAGACGGCTTATTCTTCCGTTGCCGACAACCCCGGACCGCAGCAGAAAATAAAAACCCATGCATGTAAACATAAATCCGGACGACTGCGCTATCTCATAAAACAGAGGTGAGGAAAAACAGTACCATATTCCCGAAGAAAACTGCAGCACGATAAGTCCGCATAAACCCATTCCGACCGAAATTTTCGGAAAAAACCGCTTTATCAGCTCAATATAAAGCAAAGACAGAAATATTATGCCCACAGCCCCGAAAATAAGCACCGCTTCCGCGGTGGGGAAATAGTATCCCGTGAGCAGATGGTAAGGCAGAAAAAGTATCAATACCGGCGCTATTCCGTAATATGAATAATATTTTCCCTCGAAAAGCAGGTGGTCCCATTTATAAGAAACGCCCGAGCTGTTCCTCTCACTCCAGTCATAAGGATTGTCGAGCGCCAAAAGTTCATCCGACGGCTTGTCCAGAAGCGAAACCTGACCGGCCTCAAACGCGTCAACCAACTCCTGTGATATCTGATTTCCGGAGGTATTTTTGAATTGGCTGAAAACCGCGCCGAATGAATTAAAGTTATAAGCGAATGTCAGGGCAACCGACGCCGTCACGAACACCGCCGTAAGAACAACGGCAGCACCCGAAAAAATCTCTTTCCGGTTTTCGTATTTATCTTTCAATGCCTCAAAATTCAAGAGAGCGTAAATACCGAAAGGCACAAGCACTATAAGTAATAGCCGCAGTACCGACATATCCATCGGCGCCATACTGTTCAAAGTCATCGAATTTACAATAAAATAACTGTCATTTTCGGTTTTCAGGGTGATTTTCAAATCCTTTACCTCACCCGAAAGGTTGAGAATAATTGTTTGGGTCTTCTCGTCTCCGTTTATAATCTGACCGTTCGCGATATTATTACGGTAAGACTGTGAGTATGTCGCGTCCTTGGCATCAATACTGACATCTATATAATCGGTTCTTCCCGAAATCTTATTATTCTCAGCGTCGGTCTGTCCCGACGGCATAATACAGTCAATATACAAAGTTCCTGTTCTTTGCCCTACGTCTTTAAATTCAATAACGACCGAGCCTCCCGCGCTGTTTGACACCAGCCTGCCCAATTCGTCAAAGCTTCCGCCGCTCACACTTGCCTCTGAAATATCAAGTTCGGTTTTCTCATACGAGCCGAACATCAGATGAAACGAATGAAAGTTAAACACAAATATTTCAAGGAAAACCGCGACACTCAGCACGATTACCCCGAACCTTTTGGTCTTTTTCTTCTTTGCGAACAGCAAAAACGCCGCGAGCAGCACCGCCGCGATTATAAAATAAAGTATTGCCTTGCCAATCATATTAAAAATACAGTACCTCCATACCTGCCGTTTCCTGCTCTTCGAAATTTTCGGCAAAAAATCTCTTTTCGCGTCTGTTGCCGTCGAAAAAACATGAATTATTTTTAAACTTACTTGCATTCTGAAATGTAGTATAATTATATCATCTAACCCATTATTTGTCAACATAAAACGGGTTACTATTTAAGCAAGTTTATACAAGTTCACAATTATTCAAACAAGCGTCAAAACATATTAAATAACAGGTTTGCATATATATTAAACAGATATTTGTCCATTCAGAACAAACGTAGGAAATACGGCGTAAGAAAGGAACATCAGATGGCTTCGAGAACAAGAAGGTTTTTTCTCAACGCGCTTTCGCTCACCGCGACGGCGTTGTTTATGCGCGGAGTAGGCGTCGCGTTTAATATATATGTATCAAACCGTGCGGGCGCCGAGGCAATGGGGCTTTTTTCGTTGCTCAGCGGAGTTTACGGGCTATTCATCACAATTGCCGCCGCCGGAATCAATCTCGGCAGCACACGGCTTGTCGCCGAGGCCTTGGGAAATAACGACACCGATGTTGCTCTCCGGGCAATGAAAAGAGCGCTCCTGTACTGCACCGTGACAAGCCTGTGCGCTTTTGTTTTGCTGTTCACCTTTGCGGAGTTCATCGGAAGCGTCTTGTTGGGAGACAGTCGCACCGTGTCCTCATTGCGTATACTTGCGCTCACACTTCCGCCGATAGCAATATGCTCATGCCTTTCGGGATATTTCAACGCCGTAAGACGCGTCAAAATCAGCTCCGCGTCGCAGATTTTTATTCAGGGTGTGAAGATTTTCGCCACGGGAGCTCTGCTGTATCTGCTTTTGCCGAACGGAACCGAGTCCGCCTGCATTGCGCTCGTGCTTGGAGGAGCGGTTGCCGAATTCGTCTCTTTGCTTGTTACCGCGGCGCTTTATATTCACGACAAGAGAAAGCACTTTAAAAACAGGCTGATTGAAAAAAATCCTGATATTACCAATAAAGACATTACAAAAAAGCTCATAAATATAACCCTTCCCGTAACTCTCAGCGCATGTATACGCTCAGGACTCACTACCATTCAGCACATACTTATACCGAGAGGACTGAAAGCCAACGGCGCTTCATGGCAAAGCGCGCTTGCCTCATACGGAATACTTCACAGTATGGTCTTACCCGTAATTCTGTTCCCTTCCGCATTTATTTCATCATTCTCCGGACTTTTGATTCCCGAAGTGACCGAATGCGTCACCTGCAAGAACTACCCGAGACTCCGCAGAATCGCATACCGTATCCTCACTTTGTCCTTGATTTTTGCCGTCGGAATATCGGGAATAATGATTTTTCTGTCATATGACATAGGTCAGGTGATATACGACAGCGACGAGGCTTCGCTGTACATAAAAATACTCGCGCCGCTGATTCCCATAATGTATATTGACAGCGCGGTAGACGCCATTCTCAAAGGCGCGGGACATCAGGTATATTCAATGAACGTCAATATTGCCGACGCGCTTACTTCCTGTATTTTGGTCATTCTGTTAGTTCCCCGTTTCGGTCTGTACGGTTATATTATTTCAATCTACGCCACCGAAATACTGAATACCTCGCTCAGTCTCTGCAAAATGCTGTCAGTAACGGGCATGAGACCGAGGATATTTCACCAGGTGGTAATGCCGATAATATGCATAGTCGGAGCCACTGTGGTATCGGATATTATTTTCAGGCACATCGTACATATTTTCGATGGGACTACCGAACTTATTCTGAACATCGCAACCGTGATCATTATATATATTTTGCTCTTGACCGTCACCAAAACCCTGGGCAATGACGAACGGGAGGTATTCAGAGCCTCATTTTTGACCACACAAACCTACCGGAGAAAATATATAGACCATACCCCTAAAGACATATAAATCAGGCTTTGGCGTCGCCCCATTCAAATGTTACTTTTTTGAAAATGTTTGACACAGTATATTGAAATTAATCATTTTATTATGTAAAATGTTATTAACAAAAAGTTTTTGTTTGACAATACATTTGAAAGGAGTTATTCAATGAAGAAAATCATAGCCGCGGCGCTTATACTTTGTACGCTTTGCTCAATGGCTGTCCCCACTTTTGCGGCCGCAGACGAAAACACAACCGAGGAGGTCACGCAAATGAACCTTTACAGATACGGTCTGCATGTGGAAGAAGACGGCACGATTACTCTTGAGGGCAAACCTTTTTACGCGTTCGGTCTGAATTATTTCGGAGCCTTTACCCATTATGTGGACGGCACGACACCTGACCCGCAGACATTTATCGACGGACTTGCCGGCGTCGCCGAGCACAATATACCGTTTGTAAGATTTCCGCTGTGCGGATACTATCCGAACTATTACGATATGTTCGACGAGGACCCCGAAGCCATTCTGAACATGATGCAAGAGGTGCTTGACGAAGCGCAGAAAAATAAAATAGGAGTCATTGTCTCACTGTTATGGTGGGACGCGGCGCTGCCGGAACATGTAGGGGAAAAACGCTCGGACATGGGGCGCGCTGACAGCAAAACCCTTGAATACGCAAAATATTATGTATCCACAATTGTCAAACGATTTGCCGACCATCCCGCGGTATGGGGATGGGAGATAGGAAACGAGTACAACCTCACCGCTGACCTCTGCGACAAAAATTTCAAGGATTATCTCTGGGCTGACGGACTTCCCGGCTTCAGCGACACCGAAAAGAACGGCTTTGATTATTTCACTTCCGAGGAAATGGTATTTTATTTTACGGAGCTTGCAAACGTTATACGTCAGTATGACAAATACAGAATGATTACCACAGGAAACAGTGAGATGAGAGCGTCGGCGTGGTCGATGCATCAGGCGACCCGCAGAATAAACACGAAAGACCACACCTGGAATATAGATTGGTCTGCCGACTCCTACAACCAATTCATAAAGGCGGTCACATACTACACACCCGACCCTATCGACACGATTTCTTTTCATCTGCAATTCGGGACTGCCGGTAGCAGCGAGCCCTCATACCTGTTTACGGTTGACCGCTTCGGGAACAGCGAGCTCTCCTGTCTCGATTACTTCAAGGCATACGTAGACGCGGCAAAGCAGTCTGGAAAAGCCTTGTATTTCGGTGAATTCGGAGACTTTTTGGATATGGAAAGCGCCGAGGATTGCCCCGAAAAATTCCGTCAGGTAGCCGAATGGGTACATGAGGCGGGTATACAAATCGCCTCACTTTGGCAGTTCCAGGACTATACCGATTCCGGAACCGCCGCCAAAAAGCTTGACGTACTCTCGGAATTAAACCTTGAGCTTGTAGCCGACGGTTCTCAGGATGTAAGCGCGGCGTGGGAACCTCATGAGAAAAAGGAGCCGATAACCGACGCGGGTGAAGAAACTTCTGCCGGCGAGGAATCGGTTAATACGGAAAGCGGATCGTCAAACCAAGAAGAAAGCTCGGACAACGGAGCCGATACGAAGGGATGTAAGTCCTCTGTCGGTATAAGCGCGACGGCGTGCGTCTCTTCAGCCGTCCTTGGCGGCGCTATTGCAGTAAAACGCAAAAAAAGAAAAAATCAATAAGGATACATATACATTTCGTTTATATACTAAGCCTGTGCAAGATATGTTGTCAATGACAACTTGATTTTCTTATAGTATAAGGTAGGGTGAAGGTACTTTTGTCGGTATCTTCGCCCTTTTTACGTCTAATCATTTGTAACACTTTAAGTTATCAAAGGGAGAGGATAATTATTTTCTATGATTCATGAGTTTTCGGAGAAAAAATTATATCTATATTTCAGCAAATATATTGACACGGAAAAGAAATCGTAGTATAATTTATTATACAAATCATACTTTTGCGAAGGAGTGATTATTTTGACAAAACCAAAGGGAAAATATGCCTGGACTGCTACGGTGGGCGAAAAGGGACAAATTGTTATACCGAAGCAAGCAAGAGAATTATTCAATATTAAACCGGGAGATACATTAGTGCTTTTAGGCGATGAGAAGCGAGGAATTGCAATTCCTCCGAAAGCAATGTTCTCACAGTTTGCGACCGCTATATTTGAAACCGCTGAGGAGGACGAATGAAGACGCTTTGCAATGTTAAAAATTTAAGTAAATCGTACCCATCTTTTTCGCTGTCTGACATTTCTTTTAAGTTAAACGCCGGAACAATTACAGGTTTTATCGGCAGAAACGGAGCGGGCAAAACGACAACGATAAAATCCATTTTAGGACTTGTTCACCCCGATTGCGGTGAAATTAATTATTTTGATTTGCCTTTTTCGGAGAACGAGAGGAAAATTAAGCAACGCATCGGTTTTTCTACAGGCATGGTCAACTATTATCCGAAAAAAAAAATAAAGAATATTGTTGCTATAACGAAAACCTTTTATAAAAATTGGGATGAAAACACATACCAAAAAAATCTGAAACTTTTTTCACTCGATGAAAATAAGATGCCTTGCGAGCTTTCCGAGGGGATGAAAGTAAAATTCAACCTTCTTCTCGCTCTTTCGCATAGGGCGGAAATCTTAATTTTTGACGAACCGACAAGCGGACTTGACCCGTTTTCCAGAGATGAACTTCTCGAACTATTTATAGAACTAAAAAACAGAGGTGTAGCGGTACTGTTTTCAACACACATTACCTCGGATATAGAAAAATGTGCCGATGTTATTATGTACATCCGAAAAGGAAAACTCATTACCGACTGCACTAAGGGTGAATTTTGTGAGCATTACTGCAAAGACGGAGAAACTTTGGAAGAAACTATATTACGAATGGAAAAGGAAGAGAAAGTATGAGAAAACTATTAAAAAAAGAGATTAAACTTGCGGCTTCTCCCCTTTCGTACATATTTATCATGTTTGGATTAATGGCATTTATACCCGGTTATCCTATACTTGTCGGCTCATTTTTCGTCTGCCTCGGACTGTTTCAGTCGTTTCAATGCGCAAGAGAAGCAAATGACATTACCTATACTGCGCTTTTGTCAGTTGCTAAGAGTGATATAGTAAAGGCAAAATATGTGTTTTGCATTGTGATCGAATTTTGTTATTTTGTATTGACATCAATACCCGTATTGGTTCGTATGACACTATTGTCGGAGATTGCCGTATATAGAAATAATGCACTGATGAACGCAAATCTTGTATATCTTGGCTTTGTACTGCTGATTTTAGGATTATTTAATCTGATATTTGTCGGCGGTTTTTTCAAGACAGCCTATAAATTTGCCAAACCTTTTGTTATTTTCACTGTTGTTGCCTTTTTAGTCGTAGTCATTGGAGAAACACTTTTTCACATTCCAGTGCTATCAGCTTTGAATGCATTTGGATTTACGAACATTGTTTTGCAAGTGATTGTATTTCTGACAGGCATAGTTTTATTTTCGTTGTTGACAGCAATTTCTATACATCGGTCAATAAAAAATTTTGAGCAGATTGATTTGTAATGTAATACTATGTTTGAAATTAAACTGAAAAATAAAAATCTGTCCTCTCAATATTAAAAATAAATAAGTATGCCGCCGTTATAAGTAACACCATAACGGCGGCTTTTCAATGCCTATCGTCTAATTATTGTCAAAGTTGTTGTATTTAGGGTGTTTCTGATTGTTACTTCTTTAATATCACTACAAATGTTTTAGCACCCTTTGTTTTTCACGTGCTTAACGGTGGTTGTCAGTTAAAAAATTTGGGAAGATCGGATTATATTAAAGTTCAAACTTATTAATAAAGTGCCCTGTATAAAGTAAGCATATCGTCCTCGCCGACCGCCTCGTTTGCAATTACCACAAGAGAATCGGAATAGGAAACGGTTTTACCGCAAAACTTCAGCAAATCCGCTATGTTCACATACTCAACACCGTAATGATTGAAAACTTTACTCTCTCCGACATCAAGACCAATAACCTCATCCGCGAAAGCTTTCGGAACATACATTCCGTCTTCGTCTCCGGCGAAAATCACCTTAGTGCTTGTAGAGTCAAGCATTACCATCTTGCCGTTCGCAAAAGCGTTGTACGAACCCGCCTTGAGTACGATCATATCATCGCTCAGAACCGACGGAATTTCAATTTCCGTCTCTGCCGTGGTGTAGCGATAGTTGAATCTGTCATTCGGAGCCGCGTCTCCCATATCCAGAAACTTCATAATGTCACCGTCATCCACCGAGTTGTCCGCCCATTTGAAATCAAAAGTCTCTCCTATTCCGAGCAAAGACGCGTCTGCCTTTATCTGAATATATTTGCCGCTGACACTGTACTCGGCGCTGCCCACCTGCTCGGTTGCCCAACTGTTGTCAACAAATTTCATAATCGAACATGTGCCGCCGTCACGGGTACGGTTCAGAACATAATCATATCCGTACCACCCGGTCTCGGCGTTACAGTCAACATCAATAAACAGGTTCATCCAATTTGTACCCTCGGGCGCCGTAATATCCTCCGCGCAGCGGGCATAGAAGAACAGATCATTTCCGTTTTTGGAAACCTTACAAACCTCAAAATCATTTCTTCCGCTGTCGTTTGTATAGTGTATCTGTCCTACATATGACATAGAATCTCTCGCCGCCGTATCTCCTACATAGTCGCGGTATTCGGGTCCGACACCGTCCCACTGCGACTCAGGCGCGCTCATATCTATGGGTCTCTGACCAAAAGCCGCGAGCGCCCTTCTTGCCCCCTTATACTTACGGATATTCCGCGCCATCTGATAGTAATAATTGTCGTTATAATAACCCTTTACCGGCTCAATATCTCTGGAAAATTCGGGGTTGAACGCGTCGACATAATAGTGCCTGGTCCACTTGTCGTCATCCGTGACCTTATACGTATTCGCTATGGTCTGACCTACCGCCGGGCCTGCTTCCCATCTGCCTGCCCACCATTCATTCCAACCGGTGATCATAATCATTCCGGGATCCTGTGATATCGCGTAGTCAAACTGCTCCTCGAAAGCGTATCCCTTGCCGGACGACTCGTCTACGAGCGAAAATCCGAAATCATTTTTGGTTTTGTTGTCAGGCTGCTTACCGTTATGAAAACTTCTTCCGGCATTGGTTCCGTATCCTCCGTTTACCCAGAATCCGCTCATGACAATCATCTGCTCAACCTTACCGTCCGGGGATTTTCCGGCTCCCTGGGGATACAGATCCGCCCAAGGCCAACAGTTTCTGCCGTCCGACTCACTGTACCAATTGTCCTTTGAATTTGCCCAGCTCTGTCTGCGTGTGAAAAACGCGCGAATATCTTCCGGCACATTTTTCCATGTCTCATCCGGCACGAGAATAACCGGTTTTCCGTCATGCATATACCACATGTCTTTAAACCGTCCGACAGAATATATGTTTTTCCACAAAGCCATAACCGACTTATACGCCGGAGCCGCTGAGGGATTCTTTTCATCATACGTGGGATTGCCGCAGTTGAACATGATATCCGGGGTTTTATATCCCTCGTCCCTCATCTTTGACCATACCGTAAGCACGGTTTCAAGGTTGTGTTCATATATAAGCCCGTTTGTAGTATCGAAAAACACAAAGTCAATTCCCGCCGCGGTCAGCTGATACGCGTGTTTGCGAATAACCCATTCGTCATCCGAATTATAATATCCGAAATAAGGCTCCGCCCAATAATGCGCAAAACCGAGAGGTCCCTTCTGTAATTCCTCAATAAGCGCGTCCGAACCGCCCTGCTTATACGCAAGCGAGTGATTGTATATCTTTCCGTCTCCGGCATGATTTATTCTGTCATGCCATAGAAAATAAAATATTCCCGCTTTTCTGTTTTTTACAGCAGGATTTTCAAAGCCCACTGTTCTGCCCTCATCGTCAACACTTATCCAAGTATCGGCGAAAACATCCTTAGAGTTATACATATCTGACACCTCCGTTTTCTGTTTTATATTTTTACTATCTCACATTAAATAATCTGTTTTAAAAAATATGCGGATATTTATTCTAAAAGCCCCGCCTTCGGCCGACGTACCGCTTCCCGACCGATAAAATATTTTTCGGTGCCGTATTGTTTTTATTCAGAGCATATAAGGTCAATTGCTTCAAGTTCTTCCTTACTGAGAGGGCTGCCGGTCCGGACACCCAGATCATCGATTATCTGCTCGCTTTTGGAAGCGCCTATAAGCACGCTTGTGACGTCGCCGTCCTTAAGCACCCATTTAAGCGCCATTCTCGCCAAGGTCTCTCCCCGCTCCGACGCAAGCCCATTTAACTGTCTGACTTTTCTCAAAACGTCATCCTGTATTGAATTTTTATTCAGGAATCTTCCGTCCGTCATTACCCTGCTGTCCGACGGAATACCGTCAATGTAACGGTTTGTCAAAATGCCCTGAGCCAACGGACAAAAGCAAATAAGCCCCTTTCCGAGTTTTCTCGAAGTTTCTTTTACCCCGTTAAACTCAATACCGCGGTTGAGAATATTATACGGGTTTTGATTTATAACATACGGACATTTAAGCTCATCGAGAATTTTGCACGCCTTTTCCATCAGAAAACCGTCATAGTTTGACAGCCCAACATACAGCGCTTTCCCGCTCTTTACTATCGAGTCAAGCGCGCCCATGGTCTCCTCAAGCGGAGTGTCAGGGTCGGGACGGTGATGATAAAAAATGTCTACATATTCAAGACCCAACCTCCTGAGGCTCTGGTCTAAACTCGCAATAAGATATTTGCGGCTTCCGTGGTCTCCGTAAGGTCCCTGCCACATATCGTAGCCCGCCTTTGTGCTGATGATAAGCTCGTCACGGTAAGCCGACATCTCTTCCCTTAAAATTCTGCCGAGATTCTTTTCCGCGCTTCCGGGCTGCGGTCCGTAATTATTTGCCAGGTCAAAATGAGTAATTCCCCTGTCAAACGCGGTAAAGCACATTTTTTTCATGTTTTCAAAATTTGCCGTATCCCCGAAATTGTGCCAGAATCCGAGTGAAACCACCGGCAACTTCAGCCCGCTTTTCCCACATCGGTTATATTGAATATCCGTATATCTTCCTTCGTTTGCTCTGTACATATAGCCTCACTTATTATCATTTTTCAAAAGAATTTTATCGTTCTTTTCGGTCGCAATCACGGTAGGGTCATATCCGCTCTCGCTTTCATACGGCATGAAATACGCAAGCAGACTCCAGCCCCAGAACGGGTCAAGCCCGCACCCGGACGCGGATTCGGTCGCGTAATATTCTCTGTCTCCTATTAGCCTGACATTTTTGTAGGTTTCTTCAGCCAAACGCGCCGCTTCCTTTAAATATCCATACTTTCTCAATCCCTCAAACACATAATAATTGGTGGGGATCCAGGTGTTGGCGCGCCAATTGCATCCGATATCGCCGGGCAGATACTGCTCGCTGTATCCCGGTTCGCTTGATGAAAGCGCGGGGTAATTAAATCCGCGGTTAAACTCGCGCGGGTTCAGCAGATAATTTTCAACCATGGATTTTGCCATGTCACCGTCACATATTCCCGCCCACATTGTCGCAAATGCTCCTATATAACGGACTTTTATTTTCTCTCCGGTCACGCGGCTGATATCGTAAAAGAATCCGTCGTCACTGTCCCACATAAGCTCAAGCACCGTACTTTTAAGCTTTTCGGCATATTCCGTAAAAACTTTTTCATCTTCTGATTTATCGAACAGACCCGCGATAAGCGCAAACGCGCGGCATTCGCGCACAAGATAGCTGTTGAGGTCTGTCCCGCAGCAAAAGCAGTCATACCAATGTCCCGCGCGCTCATGCTGCGTGTCCATACCGGTATGAGGAGCGCTGTCCCAATACGCGAGTCCCTTGTAATTTTTGGGATTTTTCAGCCAATACAACAGATATTTTTTCATGCGCTCATAATAATAAAAATCATTGTCGGAAAGATAATCTATTTTCCCGTCTCTGTTATAAATAAGCAGCGATATCTGTGCCAAGAAAGGCTTCACATGCTCGGAAAGCTGCTCTTCACAACCTATTGACGAGCGTTGAATATGTCCGTTCTCTTTTTGCAGATCAAGAAAAATTTCGACTCCGTTGCGCGCAAGGTCGGTCTTCCAGCCGAGATACAACTGCACTATTGTTTCAAAATACTGATCCCAATCGTAAAGAGTGGAATATTCATACCCGGTGTAATACTGTTTTCCGGTTTCTTCATGGGTAAATACACCCTTTTTTCTCATCATCTCATCTATTCTCTTGAAATCATCCCGATACATAGAGTTATTCCTCCCGTTTAAATATAAATTCATCAAAAGCGGCAGACTCAAACTCTCCCGTAAATTTAAATTTTACGGTATGCTTTCCGACAATCGGATCGGTTTGCATATCATATTCCGTATAATCATTACTCGGTTTAACCGGCACGGAAGCATGAAGATTTTCGTCAATATAAACCTCAACCGTACAGTCCCGGTCTGACTTTATACGCAACGACAGATATTTTTCCCCGTCAAAACCAATATATCTGAAAACCGCGCAATCCCCGGGTCGTATTTCGGTCAGCGCAAGAGTGTGCCTTGAGAAGTCATCTCCGGCAATCCTCACGTTTCCCTCAAGCCCGCAGGCATAGCAGGCGGGAACCGATGTGTCAGCGGGAATAAACTCTCCCGCTCCGGACGAGGTCATTTCCACCTCGTCTATACTTCCGTCGGCGTTTATATTTATCCGCTCTACACAGACATGGCGCGAGTTCTCCGAGCAATGAGTGGAACGGTGATAAAAAACATACCACTGACC
>CASEEB010000196.1 GCA_949286815.1 uncultured Eubacteriales bacterium
ATATGAAAGAGGCACGATCAGCGCGTAGACATTGGCTTTTCCGTTGAGCTTTTCGGCGCTTTTGTTCAGAAGCGAAACATATCTTGAGGAATTTGTCTGACTGAAGTGGTACAGCTCGTACGCCGTATCGCCTTTCACATAAAACGCGCCCATCTGTTCGCCCGGCGTATCATCTTTACCCCCGCTTGTTGTCTCGTCATCTGTGCCCGAGGTGCCTCCGTTCGGGTCCATAGGTCCGTCAGGAATTTCGTCGGCGTCTCCTCCGTTGGAAGAAAACTGATTTGTCTTGATGCCGTACAATGATTTTATATAGTCGCTTGCTATTATCATGCCCTCACGCGTGGGAAACGTGTCGGAGTACCACAGGTTTATCTGAGAGGTAAAGTTTCCGGACAGAAAGCTGTCCCATGTAAATTCGGGAAATTCCGTGAGATTCCTTTTTTCGGTGTCGGAGTGGTCGGGGCGCATAAAAAACGCGCAGCCTATGACAAAGAAAATAACAATTACTATGACGCAGGATAAAATCTGCGCATAGGCGGCTTTTCTCAGAAAAGGATCTTTTTTTGAGTTTTTTGGCTTTTCGGAGTCCGGGGTTTTGTTTTTATCGCTGTTATTGACCTCGTTTCGGTTCATTAACTTGTTTTCCTTTCTTGAAATTCAAAGCGGCGTTTATTGACTGAACATTGTTATTTGAAAACGCTGTTTCTGATAAACGGATTTGACCGGTTTTCAGAATTGGAAGTACAAAAATGGGTTATAGCTGTCGCCCGCGAGCATAAATCCTGACAGAACAATTAAAAGTGCGGGTGTGACCGCGGATATAACCGCGTTGACACGAGTCCCGGTTTGTGAAACGCAGAGCCTTTTTGAAACGGTCGGAACGATAGGAGTGCACGCGATACAGCAGACTATCAGGAAGAAAATGTTGTTGATAAACAGAGTATTTACTTCAAGGTTTGTGAAATTCGCAAAATTAAAGATATTTTTCAGAGCGACGCCAAGCAGACTCAGATCCTCGAATTTGAATATCATCCATCCGAAAAACACTACAACAAGTGTCAGCAGGGTTTTGGGAATTCTTGCCGACAGCGAGGTACTGTTCTTTGGCTTGATGACATATTTTTCGAGTACAAGAAAAATAAAATAATAAATTCCCCATAAAAGATAGTTCCAGCTGGCGCCGTGCCAGATACCGGTGAGCGCCCATACAACGAACAGATTGAATATGTGTCTCGGAACACTGACCCGGTTTCCGCCCAAAGGTATGTACACGTAATCTCTGAAGAATGTTGAGAGCGATATGTGCCACCTGCGCCAAAAGTCGGTGACCGACTGCGCGATATACGGGTAATTGAAGTTTTCCTTGTAATGAAAGCCTATCATAAGACCCATGCCTATTGCCATGTCTGAATAAGCCGAAAAGTCGAGATATATCTGGAGCATGAAGCAGAACACACCGAGAAGAACAGCCGCGGCAGGCTGTTCGGACAGACTGTCGAAGCTCTGCGGCAGCATCCTGTCCGCGATGGTCGCGCACCCGTTCGCCAGTATTGCCTTTTTGGCAAGTCCGGTGGCAAAGCGCATAAATCCCTTAGCGGTTTCTTCCGGCGTCATTACCCTGTTGTTTATGTCATAATCGACGTCGGCATATCGCACGATAGGTCCCGCTATGCATTGGTGGAAAAGCGAAGCGTAAAGGAGCAAAAGCCAGTACTTTCTCTGCGCCGGAACATCGCCGCGCTTTACGTCGATTACATATGATATCAGCTGGAAGGTATAAAAGGATATTCCGATGGGCAAAGTTATTGAGGGAACGAACCCCGAGATTGAAAAAAGGTCGTAAAAGCTGGTAAGCAAAAATACGGTATACTTGAAAATAAAGAGCAACGAAAGGCAAATACCCGTCACAATGGCGCAGTAGAGGTTTTTTCTCTTTTCATTTGTTTGATTGTCTATAATAATAGCTCCCGCCCAGCAAATAAAGGTCATAAGACAAAGCAACAAAACAAGCGGGGGACCGCCCCACGCGTAAAAAATAAGAGATGATACAAGTAGGATTATATTCCGGGTTTTCATTGTCTTTCCGAATATGTAGCAGGTGTAGCACAAAACAAGAAATACAAATATAAAAATCATGCTTGAGAAGACCATGGCTGAGTTCCTTTCGGGGAAGCGTTAATAAAGGCATTAAAAAAGTGTCAGACGTTGTTTGGAAAATGCATAGTTATTTGAATTTCTGTCCTATGCTGCATCTGATACCTTTATTATAAAAAAAGCAATTTGTACAAGCTTTTAATACATTATAACACCACTCATATATTAAGTCAACATTAAATGATAAAGATTTTTGTTAATTAAATTTTAGGCGTATATTGACAAATAAAATTTTTGTGGTATAATTGTATATGGCGAGAAAAGGCGGAAGTTTATATTTATTGGCTTTGACCGTATCTTTTTATGTAATGCTTGCGCGGGCATACCGGTTTTCGCGGTTTAAGAAATTATACGGGACGGCATAAATACAGACAGATGTACGTAAATCTCGCGAAAAATTTTGCTGAAGAGTAAAAACTCAGGCGTCAAGTGCCGACCGGACGGGGAGTTGCCGATCGGACGAAAGCTCATCACGGCTTTGCCGTGTAAGGCTACGGTCTGGGTTTTGCATCCCGCTTCATAGGGCATCCAAAGAAAATTATCTTCTTTCCTGCCATATGGTGTGAGGAAAAGGAGGTATTTTTTTATGAGCAAAAAAGAAAATGTGAAAAAGAGCTTTGCCGTGTTCGGCAATCTCAAGGTGCTTGTCTGCGCGGCGATTTTTGTCGCTCTGAGCATAGTACTCGGCAAGTTTGTTCCCCTGGTCAATTTTGATGTATTGAGGTTCAGTCTTGAAAACCTGCCGATAATTATGGCGGGCATTCTGTTCGGCCCCGCGGTCGGTGCCGTTGTGGGAGGAATAGCCGATATTGTGGGATGTGTACTTGTAGGATATACTATCAACCCGCTGGTGACGCTTGGCGCGGTAGCCATAGGGCTTGTCAGCGGGGTCTGTTCATATTATATCGTAAGCAGATTTTCGCTTCTGCAGGTGGCGCTTTCCGTAGGCGTCGCTCACCTGATAGGCTCGGTATTTATAAAAAGCTTCGGACTTGCGGCGTATTACGATTGGCCTTTGTGGAAGCTTATGCTGATTAGGCTTGTGAATTACGCGATACTCGCGGTATGCGAGACGGCTGTGATTTACATTCTTTTGAGAAACAAGGGAGTATATTCCCAGATTGAAAAAATGCGCAGATGAGCGTTTGATTGATGCGATTGAAAGGTAGTGTTTTTCAGTGAATTACGGTGAAGCGTTGGATTTTATTCATTCGGTTTCATGGAAAGGCTCAAAGCCGGGGCTTGAGAGGACGGCGGAGCTGCTCGGTAAAATAAATAATCCCCAGAATAAGCTTAAGTTTATTCATGTTGCCGGCACAAACGGGAAGGGCTCTTTTTGCTCAATGCTTGAATCAATTCTGCGAAGCGCCGGATATCGTGTCGGTCTTTATACCTCTCCGTTTGTCGAACGGTTTAACGAGAGAATGAGGGTTGACGGAGAAGATATTGACGATGAAACGCTTGCCTCAATTACCGGGTATGTAAAGCCGTTTGCCGAGAGTATGCGGGACTCTCCCACGGAGTTTGAGCTTATAACGGTAATCGCTCTTGAGTATTTCAAAAGAGAAAACTGCGATTATGTGGTGTTTGAGTGCGGAATGGGGGGCAGACTTGACTCCACCAATGTGATAGAAACTCCGGTTCTGTCTGTGATAACCGGTATATCTCTTGACCACACGGCATATCTCGGCGATACGGTGGGAAAGATTGCCGCGGAAAAGGCGGGGATTATAAAGAAAGGCGTTCCGTGTCTTTGGTGCGGCAATGACAGTGAAGCGTATCGGGTGATAAGTAAAAAAGCGTCGGAGCTTGGGTCGGAACTGTATACTGTCGGAAGAGATGAGCTTACTGTCAAAAAAGAAGACCTTGACGGCACCTGTTTTGACTATGGAAAATATAAGAATGTAAAAATACCGCTGCTCGGCACGTATCAGGTCACAAATGCCCTGAATGTCATAAGCGCCGTGGAAATTCTCAGAGGGCGCGGGCTTGATATAAGCGATTCTGCCTTATACGGCGGGCTTTCGGCGGCAAAATGGAAGGCGAGATTTGAGATTATATGCCAAGACCCTGTCGTGATATTTGACGGCGGTCACAATCCCGAAGGGGTTGACAGCGCGGTTGAAAGTGTGAGAAAATATTTCGGCGGGGATAAGCTGAATGTGGTCACGGGCGTGCTGGCGGATAAGGATTACAGATATATCGCGAAGAAAATATCCGAAATAGCGGAAAGGGTGTATTGCCTGACTCCCGGCAATCCCCGCGCGTTGTCTGCGACTGACTATGCCGCGGTCTTTCAGAGTCTTGGCGTCTGTGCTCAGGGATACGACAGTATCGGCGCGGCGGTGTACGCCGCTATGGCGGACGCGGGACGGAATAAAAAAAATGTGATCTGTATGGGTTCGCTGTACATTTACGCGGACGTTAAAAAAGCCGTGAAAATGTATGCACAGGCAGAACACTATAAAAATATTAATTGATGACGGCGGTTTCTCGGAAAAACCGTTGACATATATCAATGCGTGAGTTCGTAACCATCCTCACGTTAAACAAAACTAAGGAGACCGGATTGCCGTCGCGCACATCCGGACAGGTTTTAACCTGTGAAAATAAAAATGAATGACTTGACAAAATCCAACAGAAAATCGACCGGAAGCCGTGTGCTTTATCTGGCGCAGGCGGGTATAATCGCGGCGCTTTATATCGCGCTTACATATCTTGCCATGGCGTTTGGCTTGGATAAGAACGCCATACAGGTGAGATTTTCCGAGGCGTTGTGTATTCTGGCGTTTTTTACCTCATCCGCGGTGCCGGGACTTTATATCGGATGCCTGCTTGCGAATATTCTTACCGGGTGCGCCGCGCTTGACATTCTGATAGGTCCCATAGCTACGTTGGTCGGAGCTCTCGGAACATATTTTCTGGGCGTTGTCTTTCGCGCAAAGGGCAGAAAGTGGCTCAGATGGCTTATTCCGGTTCCGACGATTGTCGCCAATACAATTGCGGTTCCGTTTGTCATATATATATGCTATACGGCTCCGTCAGACCAGGTGCCGTCAATAATACCTTTCTATGCGCTTACCGTTTTCTTGGGCGAGGTTATATCGGCGGGCATTCTCGGAATGATTCTGTTTTTCGCCGTTGAAAAGAGAATACATAAAATAATAAAAGCTTAGATTCTCAAAAAAATAAAAGACCGTGCTTATATGATTTCATAAATGTCTTCAGGCTGAAGCCCGATAATCATATATTTTACGGTCTTTTTTGATTTTTTCAGATTATGAGGTGATTATGCGCCTTTAGGGCAGCGTTTAATTGTTTAATTATTAAATCTTACACTTACCTCGCCGCTGCGGATGACTTTACAGTTTTCTTCACCGTCGGGAAGAAAAATAAGTCCTCCGTCATCGGAAATCCCCATGGCTGTTCCGAAAAATTCGTTTCCCGCGCAAATGAGTCTGACTTTTTTTCCGTCAAGCAAAGAGCGTTTCCGATATTCGCCCATGTGTGTTTTTTCCGACGGATTCTCGATGAAATATATAAGCCGGTCAATTATCTTTGCCGCGAGCATACATCTTGAACCGCTGAGCGTTCCCGTGCTTGCCGCCTTGTCCGCGAGTTCTTCCGGAAAGGTCTTTGTAGTGATATTTATTCCTATACCTACAATAATGATGTTTTCTCCGTCACCGTCAAGTCCGAGCATAGCTTCCGTAAGTATGCCGCACACCTTTTTGCCGTCCATATATACATCGTTTACCCATTTGATCTGCGCGGGGCTTCCGGTCATTTCCTCTATTGCCAGAGCGACCGCTACGGAGGCGGCTGTGGTGACGCTGACCGCGTTTTCCAGCGGCTGAGAGGTGGTGTAGAGCAGGGACATGTAAAGTCCCGTGTCCTTGGGACTGTAAAATGTCCTGCCCATCCTGCCTTTTCCGTTGGTCTGACTGTTCGCTATTATAAGAGTAGTCTCTTTATGCCCGTTTGCGGCGTACTCCTTGGCTTTGGAATTGGTAGAGTCTATACTGTCAAAGACAATTATCTTTGGCGGTATGGATGTTTTGAGATGTGATTTTATCTCGGCTTCCGACAGTATGTCGGATTCGTGCAGCTTATAACCTTTATTACTTACGGATTCAATTACATATCCGTCTTTTCTCAGCCCGCATACCGCTTTCCATATTGCGCAGCGTGTAACGGACAGCTCGTTTGCCAGTGTCTGCCCCGAAGTAAATTTGTCCTTGTTTTCGCTCAGCCGGGTTAAAACACTATCCTTTACAGACGACATATTTTTTTCCTTTCGGCTTATTTTGATTTATATATTTTACAATGGCGTATATTGTTGTAAACCATCGTGGATTTTCCTTGCGCTTATTGAAAAATTGCATTCCGCATATTTTAATTATAACATTTTTTGCCTTGCTTGTCAATTCATGAGGAAAATTTTGAGGGAAAAAGGGTACATACAAGAAAGTTTTCAAATTGTACTTGAATTTTAAATGCAAATATAGTATTATTAATGCTGTATATGAAACTGAATCTGCTGAAAGTTTCAGCCGAAAGCGGCTTTTGCCGCGTAGGTTCTCGGAGGTTATATATGAAATCAAGAAAATTATGCGTCAAGGTCGTTTGCATATCCGTATTGAGCGCCGTTATTGCTTTATGTCTTGCGTCATGTTCCGGATTATCGGCATGGACGGAGGGCAGACCCTCGGTCTTTGATACCGATACCGACGGCGGTACGTCGGGAGAGTCCGAAACTTCTGAAGCCGAAGAAAAAGAGAACAGATTTGACTATTTTGCCGCGGATATGAATGATTATGTAAAGCTTGACACGTCTGTTTGTAAGGATATGAGTGTGACGATAAGCCCGGATTACATCGTGACCGACGCGGATGTGCAAGAGTACATAGACGCGCTTTGCTTCAGCCGCAAAAGCGTTGCTAACGACGGAGCCAAAGTTACGGACGAACCTATAAAAAGGGGAGATACCGCGTATATTTTTTACAGAGGAGAGATTGACGGAGAGGAATTTGATGGCGGCTCAAACATGTCGGACGAGACCCCGTTCGGACTGTCCATAGGGTCGGGAAACTTTATAGAAGGCTTTGAGGAGGGACTTGTGGGAGTGGTTCCGAGTCAGACAAGCGCCGAGAATCCGGTGACGCTTGAACTGAAGTTTGACGATGGCTACAGAAACCGCGACCTTGCCGGCAAGGATGTAACTTTTTACGTTTATGTGCTCTATACCATACAGTATGACATTCCCGAATATGACGAGGATTTTATCACCGGCACACTGGAGTTTGAGGCTGAGGGCAGCGATGTGATAGGCGAGCATAAGGCTTATATCAGGGGTATGCTCGACGAAGAAAACGAAAGTGAGAAATCACTGGCGATTGAGAATGCCATCTGGGAGATTCTTCTTGA
>CASEEB010000197.1 GCA_949286815.1 uncultured Eubacteriales bacterium
GCCGCAGGCTGACCAAAAATTATTCAACACAATAAAAAATATTGACAATCTTGTGGTGGGTTTCAGTCCATTAATACAGGATTATCCGCCTGATATTAACGGTAAAGAATACAGCCAAAAATTTGACAACAAATTTAAAATAAACATAAATGACAGCACCTATAGCTACAATTATTCAAAATACAGGAGTCTTTCAAGGTTTCCGGTGCCTTATTTCAATTCTATCAAATACACAGGCTCTGTTAATACAACGCCGAATTCAAGCGGATATATAACTCTCGGCGACCAGATTGTAAACGTTAACGGCAAAAAATATCCGTCGCTCGGGTTAAGGATGTACATGCTTTTGAATAATACGGATACTATTTCGTTGTATAAA
Organism: uncultured Eubacteriales bacterium; assembly: GCA_949286815.1. Lineage (GTDB taxonomy): Bacteria > Bacillota > Clostridia > Oscillospirales > CAG-272 > SVTX01. The sequence goes on from CASEEB010000197.1 coordinate 380, forward strand.
AACAAAATTCTTGTTGACGAAACAAATCTTACAATTCCTGCACTATACACACGCGACGGAATACAAAATTACACAAGATACTATAAGACCCTCCCTAACAGCGAATATTCACACAAAAAATATTCCGCAATAGACGTGATTAATTCCGCAAGAAACATTAAGCAGGGCAAAAAACCTGTAATTGACCCCAAGGAATTTGATGGGAAAACAGTATTTGTCGGTGCTAACGCAAAAGCCTCCGCACTCGGGCTTGAAGATGCTTTACCCACACCGATTTTACAAAAACACCCGGGGGTGGATATTCAGGCAACAAATCTTGACAACCTTATCAATAATCAATTTGTGCGGCAGACAACGATTTTGCAGGATTTAACACTGCTTTTTGCCCTTACGGTAATTGTTTTTGTGCTTATAGCAAAACTTTCATTTTTCGGGTCGCTCGGAATACTTATACTCATTGCGCTCGGCTACATTGCTTTTTCGGCAGTATGCTTTATGCACGGGATAGCGCCGAACGTGATTACTCCGCTTGCAATACAACTTGTCACAATGATTTTCGGATATTCTTTCAGATTTATACTTGAGGGCAGAAATAAGGAAAAAATCAAACAGGCAATGGGCAAATACCTTTCGCAGGATATTATGCAAAATGTTGTAAAAAACATTGACGACATAAAACTCGGAGGGAAAAAAGCTGTCGTGACCGTACTTTTTGCGGACATAAGGGGATTTACGAGCATAAGCGAAAAATTAACCGCGGAAGAAGTTTCAATGATTTTGAACGAATATTTTACGGCCATTGAGCCGATAATATCAAAATATAACGGCGTAATCAACAAATTCATCGGTGACGCGGTCATGGCGATTTTCGGTGAACCCATACAGGACATAAATCATGCACGAAACGCAGTTTTATGCGCAAATGAAATGCTCAAAAAAGTTGACGAACTCCGTGACAAATGGCTGTTTGAGGGAAAACCGAAAATCGAAATCGGAATCGGGATTAATACAGGTGAAGCTTTTGTCGGCAATATAGGTTCGGAAAAACGACTTGAATACACGGTAATAGGCGATATGGTAAACCTTGCGAGCCGCATTGAAAGCTATAATAAGGTTTACAAAACCAATCTTTTGATAAGCAGCTCAACCTATTCTTATGTAAGCAGCATTGCGGACGTTATAAAAATCAGCGAGGTTACAATCCGCGGCAAGTCCAAAAA
>CASEEB010000198.1 GCA_949286815.1 uncultured Eubacteriales bacterium
GCGAAAAAATAGTATTTGATGTAGCGCAGCAAAAGCCACATAAACATCAGTGTCGCAACAGTAATCAGCAATCTCCTCGTTGATTTTTCAACAATGCGGTTTTTCGCCGAGTTCCCCCAAATGAAAATCAGCAGGAAAAAAATCAGGTTTATTACAAGAGATAAGAGTTTGTCCCAAAAAATCGAAACTTCATTGTCGATATACTGCAATATCCCCGCAAGCGCAAACAAGCCCGCGCATACGATATACGGAATGATTCCTTTTTTGATTATTTTTGTCCGCATTGTTTGCGTTTCTCCTTTTCGTTAGTTATTTATATCATAAGTTTTCATCAAATTTGCGATATACTTCTTCACGCTCGCAACAACCGTTTTGGGATAAACTACTTTCAGCTTATCCCCGAAAGCGCAGCACCAAGCAAGAAACGCAGGGCTGATCTGAACAGAGATTTCAAGCTGTGCCGTTCCGTCCCCTCTGTCTGTAAGGGATACGTCCTCTCCAAATTTATCCATTACAGCATCTATCAGCGAGTTATCTATCTGAATACTGACGCGCTCCTCTTCCCCGACAAACATCCCGAACACCTGCTTTTTATGCTCTGTGATGTCGAACCCTTCAATGGCAGGTACAGGCGTTATGTCTTCCGATTCCACCTCTACCGCTTCCATTCTGTCTATACGGTAATGAGCGACATTTTTATACTTATCACTGTAACCGACAAGATAATAGTTGTCATTAGAAAATATCGTCGCATACGGATTGATTACATATCGCTTTTTATCCTTACGAAATACGCGTTCTCCGTGCGCATTGTAATCGAAGTAGAAAAACGAAACTTTCTTCCCCTCCATTATGGCACGTTCAATTTCATTGACGTTATAGTAAATCGCCTCGTTCGTGTGCTTCGTGATATTGAAGCGCATGATATTCTTTTTCAGCACTTCTGCCCGATGGCTTCCAGCCAAATCTGCTATCTTGTCAACCAACACTTCCGTCTTTTTAGGAGTAATAAAAGACGCAGCCTGTACGGCATCAAGCAAAATGCGTAATTCAGGGATGTCAAAACTACGGTCAGCCACATAATACTCATTACTGATAGCCCTTGTACGCAAAACCTCATATCCGTAGTCATTCAATACTTGAATATCACGGTATAAAGTTCGCCTGTCGCACTCTATTCCCTGATCGGCAAGTTTTTTGATAAGCGTATTCGTAGGCATAGGATTATCCTCGTCAGTCTCCTGACGTAAGATTTCCAATATCTTGACCAATCGAATGCGAAACGCTTTTTCAGGCTTCATACCAAAAACTCCTTAGGCTAATCCATCATTATTTATAGTATAGCATATCCTCTCTCAAATGTAAATTGCAAATTGTACAAATAAGCGGACACCCTCTCGGATAAAATTGTACAAATCTCGTCATATTGTTGCTTCTATCAGTTATAAACGCTAAGTTTCTTGCGAATGTCAGATACTGTGTTCTTACCGCCACGCTGCTTGTCGCTTGCTGTCTTGAACAAGATGAAAGTTTACTGAAAATCAATTTCAAAAGGCGTATAAATAACAAGAGGATGTACAAATATATGCACACCCTCTCTCTCGATCTACTTTCTAACTAATTAACTGACACTTCCTCAATGGCTTCTTCCAACGCATCAAGAAAAGCGTCGAATATGTCTTTAGGCACTCGACTTAAATCCAGCTCTTCCATAAATTCGATTTTCACTTCTTCCTGCTGTTTTTTCATACCTACATTATAACCGACCTGCTGAAAAAACGTGAGTACCTCTAAAGGCACTTTCAGACTAAATAGTAATGCCACCGCACATTCAAAGATACTTTCAGACACCTCTTGTCTTTCTCGTTGGGTGGGTATCGGAAAAAGCCGTTGCCGTCAAGGGTAAAAATTATCGCTGAAACCTTCCAGCCGATCCTATGGGACGGCTTTTTTCTTGCACTCAACGCAATAATTTT
>CASEEB010000199.1 GCA_949286815.1 uncultured Eubacteriales bacterium
TAAGCGGAAGTGTCTTTCTTTCCGTCCTCGTCCTCTACAGTAAGGAAATCTTTAATATCTCCGGAAGACGGACACTTTACAATAATGGCAATGTTAAGACCGTTAACGCAGGAAATGATCTCATAGCTGTCCAGCTTTTCAATCTGTTCATCGGTCAGCATTGTTTTTATAACACCCATTACCACAGAATCGTCAGCCGACACGGAGGATACCGTATATCCTTCATCTTCAAACGCCTTTTTGATGCTTTCGGATTTGTCGCAGCTCACCAGAGAGAAAACCATAATCACGACAAAGGCAAGGCAAAGAACCTTTATTATACTTTTTTTCATAACATGTCTCCTTTGATATTGACAATTTTTAAATAAGCCTGTATAATTACAGTGATGACAACTGTAACTACTGTTATTATACTACACATATATAAATTTGTCAATCAAAGATTTTACGGATATTACAAAAATGAGGATTATGTAATGAGCAGTAACAGAATGAGGGGATTAAGCCGACATAACAAAATGCTGAACAACACTTTAAGAGAAAGTATACAGGAGGCTCTTGTACTGCTTTTGAAAGAAAAGAGCTATGCTGACATAACTATAAGTGAAATCTGCAGAAAAGCCGGATTTTCAAGAACAGGATTCTATTCCAATTACAGTTCAAAGGACGATGTTTTCTACCAGGTACTATATTCGGCTTTGGATGAAATTACGACACGTCTCGGCTCACCTTTTTCACAAAAAGTCAGCATTGAATGGTACAAAAATGTTTTTAAAATCATAAAAGGCAATGCCGATTTTTTCAGCCTTGTGTCAAAAGAAGATTATTACGGCATGTTCTATTCATCTTTCAATAAAATCATCATGGAGCAAAATGACTTCGGGGAAAAAGAACGGTATAGCAGGCTGATTTGGGGTGGAGGGTTTTTGAATATTGTGATTTTTTGGCTTAATTCCGGAATGACAGAACCTGTCGATAAATTGGCTGAATACTGTCACAAAAAGCTTTCGCCCATATTGCTATGAGTTTATCCTCTTATCCTCAATTGTTTTCGCAAAAACGAATATACCTGAGAATCGCTTCGGCATTGACGGCGCTTTCCCACGGACGGTAGCTGCATCCCGTCGGTTTTCCGTTATCGTAATACTCGGAGTATACCCCGCTCTCGTCTACAATGTCTATCATTGTTTCAAGCCATTGGTCGGTGTCATTATCGCCGAATTTTAATTTGGCGTCGAGCAACATGCCGTATTCATATCCGACCGCACGCCCGGAAAAACTGCGTATACGGTCTTCAATTTCTTTGACCTGAGATTTCAGAATCTCACGGGGCACAGTATCGTTATCAATAAAAAGCATAGTCAGCGCAACGGCATTAACACTGTATATTTCCCGCGTTTTTTTCTCTCTTTTTTTGTTCAGACAGGCTGGACATACGTAATATTCCCCGCTGTTGTACAGCTGTGAAAAGCTTCCGCAGTCCTCGCATACTCCCTTGCGTGTATCGGCATAAGTCAGTCGGTCTCTTCTTTTGGGATTGTTCGTTATAATAATTTTTCCGTTGAAAAAGTTATCAAGAAAAGAATTTTTAACCGAACTATAATTGTTTTCCCATTCGGGTTTTATCAGATTGGGCGCGTTTTGATTCAAATAGGAAAGCAGAGCTTTCTCGCTTTCAATATACAAAAAGGTAGCTTCGCTGCTTCCGTCGTTCAGACAGGTTCTGGGCAAAAGACCTCCCGCCACATACGTCTCGTCGCCGTTGAAAGACAGCATATTATTATGAATGCCGCTGTTTTGCAAGCCGTTAGCCCACAGAAGCATGGGCATTATTTCATTAATAAAGTCTTTGTCCTTTGTGGCTTTGTAATAATCAAACGCCTGAATAATAAGACACGAGGTAATTTCGGCGCTGTCATTTTCATGCTCGTGAAAAACGCCTCTCATTGCAAGGTCCTGCGCGTTTTTGATGTGGCCGTATTTTTTGAATACTCCAAAATAATAACTCAAAAGTTTTCTGGCTTCCTCATACATCTCAAAAGCTATCAGGTATCTCGAAACATAATACTGATCTCTGACGTAGCACAAATGGTAGAATTCTCCGGCAATATACGCCCCTGTGTCACTCTGCTGTACTTTTATTGCCAGCGCGATTTCTTCCAGAAGCTTATAAACTTCCGGGTGCTTTGCGCACACCTTGCTGTCCTTTATTTTGTCGAAAACAGAAAGACCGTCAAAGAAAACGTTCCAATGTTTCAAGGTTCTGTTCAGACTTTCGCTGTCGGTAGATTTGGCAAGAATATCTTCGCACTCCCCGACGCTGTATGCCGTCGCGAAAACAATTCGTCCTTTTCCGGGCAAAAGCGTCAGCTCCGCCCCTTTCTCATCGGTCAGCAAAGTATATTTCTCTCCCGATACCTTGAGGTACGCGTCCGTTCCCGAGGGATAAAAAAAGAATACGCAGGCGGTTTTCGGGGTGAATAATACATTTTCGCCCGAAGGCAGCCATGTGGTATCCGAGCCGTTTTGCATCCGGAAACTGATTTCGCGGTTTAAGTCAAATGTACGGTAAAATATGTTGTCCTCACAGTCTATCCAATCGGTTATAATACCGATTTTATTTTCATACTCATAAATTTCATGGACTCTTACCGGCGAATGGTACAGATGATGTGACTTTACATAAATGTTTTTGTCTTTTAATCTCATTGAGAAAAAGGACAGTGTGGAATAATCGGGACCGAAAATCTGGGTTATATCCGCGCCCTGTAAGAACGCGCACATTTTGCCGTTGCCTACCGCAACAGACCTGTCGCTTATTTTGTTGTTTTTCTCCATGGAATGATTCCTTTCTTTGCGGAGTATTTTCCGGATTTTATCAGATTTTAAGCCGTTACATTATGTGTAACGGTAAACTGTACTTCACCGAATTTGTTCACGTTATGCTTCATACTTTGCTTTCCGCGCAACCCGGACAGTTTCGCAAAGCATTGCGGCGCAAAACCGCGGTACGCGGTAAATTAAGCTTCATTGTTTTTATTTGCGCGTACATTATATCATACTCCGGTAAGTGTGTCAAGAATATTCCGAGTCTGTAATTTCAGTATTGTGAGACTGAAAAACGGAGCACCTTTACGCCTCTGCTCCCGAACTCTTTGTCGAATTTATCAAGATAGTTAGCAAGCAGAGGAGAAACATTTCCCCTCTTGGGGAGAGACTTTCTTTATTCTCATTACTATGCCGTTTTCCCAAAAAAACAAAGCGGGCATCTCAAAGCAGTAAAGCCGAGAGCCCGCTTTTTTCAGTTAAATAAATGTATCGGTTGCCGAAAATCAGTGATGGAAAAGACGCATTCCGGTAAATGCCATAGCGATTCCGTATTTATCGCATGTTTCAATGACCTGTTCATCTCTTATAGAGCCGCCCGGTTCCGCGACATATGACACGCCGCTTCTTCTTGCCCTTTCAATATTGTCACCGAAAGGAAAGAACGCGTCCGAAGCCAGGCTTACTCCGCTGATCGAAGCCAGATATTCTCTCTTTTCCTCACTCGTGAGCGCTTCCGGCTTTTTCGTAAAGTAATTCTGCCAGACTTTGTCGCCCAGAACATCCTCGCTCTGTTCCGATATATAAACATCAATACAATTATCTCTGTCGGGGCGTCCCAACGTAGGCAGAAACGGCAATGACAATACCTTAGGATGACGTCTGAGCTGCCATATATCCGCCTTATTGCCGGCAAGCCTTGTGCAATGTATACGCGACTGCTGACCGGCGCCTACGCCTATAGCCTGCCCGTCATACGCGTAGCATACCGAGTTTGACTGAGTATACTTGAGAGTTATCAAAGCTATTATCAGGTCTCTTTTCGCGGCATCCGGTATTTCTTTATTTCGGGTGACGACGTTTTCAAGCAAAGACTTATCTATTCTGAAATTATTGCGCCCCTGCTCAAAGGTTACTCCGTAAACCTGTTTGCGCTCTGTCTTTTCGGGAACATACTCCGCGTCTATTTTAACTATGTTATAGCCGCCTTTTCTCTTTGATCTGAGTATTTCCAACGCCTCGTCGGTATATCCGGGAGCGATAATCCCGTCAGACACTTCCCTTTTGATAATCATCGCAGTGGTCTTATCGCAGACATCCGAGAGGGCAATCCAGTCGCCGAAGGAAGACATTCTGTCCGTGCCTCTCGCTCTCGCGTAAGCGCACGCAAGCGGGCTGTCGTCAAGCCCCTCTATATCATCCACAAAGCAGGCTTTTTTCAAGTCATCCGGCAGTTTCAGCCCGACCGCAGCGGAAGTCGGACTTACGTGTTTGAAGGAAGTGGCGCACACCATATTTGTCGCCTCTTTGACTTCCTTTACCAACTGATAGGAATTGAAAGCGTCAAGAAAATTTATATATCCCGGCTTTCCGTTGAGCACCTCTATGGGAAGCTCTTTTCCGTTGTCCATAAATATTCTTGCGGGTTTCTGGTTTGGATTGCATCCGTATTTAAGCGCAAATTCTTTCATTTTCATTCTCCGTATTTATTAATTAATCTGTTTGTATATTCACCGGTTTTCAGATTTATATATCTGACATAAAGCGATATTTTGTTGTCTTTGTCAAGATTATTCCAAATTTCACTTGTAAATTCGTCAACATCATCGCATATGTGAACCCTTTCGGGCTCCCCGCAAAATGTCGGAAGGGGATTTCCGTCACAGGCGTAAGTATGAATAAAATGTCCCAGTCCCGCTATAGGATTATAAGAAAACGTATACCTGTTGCACACGCTTCCCTGCGCGTCTCCGCTCTTGAGTATGCTCATTTTATATGTAAAATCGGTTTTCTTGGGGTCAAGATCTATAATAGCGCTGATTCTCGGCGTATAATTCGGCGCATCCGGCTCAAAGCATCTTGTCTGCAAAGCTTCTTCAAAGCTTTTTCCGTTTTCTATAAAGCTGAATACGGTATCTGTCTGATCTCCGTTAGTAACAATAATATGGTTTTTTATAACTTTTACCGGGGAGTAAATAATAAGCGAAGGGTCTTCAACCTTGGAGTAATCGTACGGATAAATTATTACTTCTCCGTTTTCTTTTTCGGCGAAAATACGGTTTCTGCTGTTATTGCTTCTTCCCATTATAAAGTATGCGAATACCGCGCTTGCCCCGTCATCGGTCTTTCCGACTATAATTCCTCTTCCCGCGTATGAATTTCCGCGAAGAAGGTTACCGGGTTCACTGATTTCATAGATATCCATATTTTTTCCCTTTCCTGTGATTTTTTATTTGTTTACTGTAAAAATCAATATTAAACATACTGTAAAAGCTTTTTCCGCAACGTCAAAAAAGGCAAACCTCTCCCGTATAATAAGGATAGGCTTGCCCAGACGAACGGCTCAATATTTTCAAGGGTTCCCTTGTGGTCGTTTCCACACTCTGTAATTTAAGGTACAATAACTTAACATTACAGGCTTCGTCGGTAAAGCCCCGAACTTTCCGGCACATACCGGACTATCAATACAAGATTATTATAAGCTATACGCCAAATTTTGTCAATATCAAGATTTTACAAAGATTTATTGCACGCTCCAACAAATTCCTTAAAAACATTCCGCATTGCCGGGTCAGTGGGATAATACATTTCGGGATGCCACTGTATGCCGAGAAAAAAGGGGTGATTTGTATCGTGAAAACATTCTATGTATCCGTCCTCGCTGTACGCGTCGCACATAAGCCCTTTGCCCAAATCTTTTACGTTCTGATGATGAAAGGAATTGGTGAGCAGTTCGGTCTTCCCGGTGATTTTCGCAAGCAAACCGCCCTCGACAACCTTGACTTTCTGCTCGGTCTGATATCCCGGAATAGTCTGCATATGGTTGTCGATGTGCTGATAAAGCGTACCGCCCATAAAAACATTCAGCACCTGTATGCCTCGGCATATTCCGAGTATGGGTTTTTTTGACTCATATACAGGCTTGAACATAGCGGCCTCAAACGAGTCTCTTTCTTCGTCAATCTGGACGCTGTCAAATTGCTTTTCCTCGCCGTAATACTTCGGGTCAATGTCAATTCCCCCGCTGAACAGAAATCCGTCAAACATCCCGACATATTCGTTTATCTTTGCTTCATCGGTTGTGTACGGCAATATAACTCCCAAAGCGTTTCCGCAATCCCACAGAGCATTGAGATATCTCCAGCTTACACCCATAGCCTCACCGTACTTTGACGGCATTATACCAATCATAGGTCTTTTCATAGAGCTTTCCTTTCAGTCATTTGATAAGATTTTATACCGGGGCAATATTCAATCGCCATTCAGTTCATATATTTGTCGCTGCCGTTTATTATGGATATAAAATTGTCGACAAGATGCAACATATCCGGCAAAATATAGCAAAGGAAAAGACAAAGAATAATAGCGAATATAAACACGCAAATAACGGAAACGACATTTGCTCCCTTGGCGTCAAATTTAATTTCCGCGGCTATTCTTTTTTCTTCCGGAATATAAAAATGCATTGTATCGCAGTTTCTTTTGAATTCGGGAGCCTTGAACTTCGGTTTCTTTTTGTCGTTCTCGTGAATCTTTTCAAATTCAGCCTGCTTTCTTTCGATTTCAGCCATAAACTCATCTTCTTCTTTGCATCTTACCCACCTCGACAAAACAGTGCCTCGTTTAAGGCTTCCTCTCACTCCGGGATTTTTCGCGTATCCGAGATCATACAGTGTCTGCGCGGATGAATGATCATAACATTCTTCCCGTATAAGTTTTCTGACAAGACCTCCGAGATTCCTTTTGTCATAAGCGGAAAACGCGGAGGCAATCGCTATGCCCATTGTTACACCTATTATTATCAACCTGAGTGATACCAAAGTGCCCGTGCCAAAACTGAAATTGTCAAACTCTCCCAAGTCTACGGAGAAATATCTGTCGGATATATATTGCCACAGCTCCGCAAAAAGAGAAGTATCTTCAGATAAAAGAAAATTAAAGTACATATTTCAAAATTCCTTATATCATAAGTTTCAGTATTTTCGCGCATAAAGACTGATCACTTTATTTTTTTATTATATCTGTTCCGACGTATTTGCGCAAGACTTCGGGAACAGTGACGCTGCCGTCCGCATTCTGATTCTGTTCAACCAACGCCGGCAATATTCTTGAAGTCGCAAGTCCGGACCCGTTCAGCGTATGGACATACTCTATTTTGCCGCCGGCGCGCTTCACTCTCATCATGCCGCGTCTCGCCTGATAATCACGGGCGTTGGAAACAGAACTGACCTCCTTGTATCCATTCATTGAGGGTATATTTATTTCGATGTCATATGTCCTTGCCATAGATGCCGAGCAGTCTTCCGCCGCAAGCTTTACCGTTCTGAAATGGAATCCGAGTCCTTTTACAAGGGCTTCCGCTTTCCCGACCAGCTCTTCAAACGCCTCGTCGGATTTTTCGGGCAAGGTATACTGAACCATTTCGACTTTGTTGAACTGATGACCTCTTACCATTCCTCTTTCATCCGCACGGTATGAACCCGCTTCGCGCCTGAAACAAGGCGTATAGCTGATATATTTTCTGGGAAGGTCGGACTCATTAAGCAATTCGTCTCTGTGAAGTGAGACCAAAGCGGTTTCCGCGGTGGGGAGCATAAACCTGCGGCGTTCATCCTCTGCCGTTTCAAGCCAATATACTTCCTCGCTGAACTTCGGAAATTGTCCCGCGGTCAGACCGCATTCATACCCAAGCATATGAGGAACAAGCACAAGCTCGTATCCGTCCGCAATGTGTGTGTCAATAAAGTAATTGAGCAGCGCCCACTCAAGCCGCGCACCCATGCCTCTGTATATCCAGAATCCGGCTCCCGAAAGCTTGGCTCCGCGCTTGTAATCTATAAGTCCAAGATCCGTGCAGATGTCCACATGGTTTTTGGGTTCAAAATCAAACTTGTGAGGCTCTCCGTAATATCTCAGCGGCTCGTTGTTTTCCTTCCCGCCGGGCTTGAGATCCGGATCGGGAAGATTCGGAAGGCCGAGCATTACCGAGGCCAACTGAGTTTCAACTTCTTTGAGCACTTCATCGTTCGCTTTTGATTTGGCGCTGAGTTCTTTTGATTTTTCAAAAACAGGGGATGGATCCTTTCCTTCTTTTTTATACTGAGGTATCATTTTGGAAAGCTTATTCTGCTCCGCTTTATATGCTTCTGTCTCCGCTATCAGAGAACGGCGTTTCGCGTCAAGCTCAAGTATTTTCGCGATTTCTTCTTTTGCGTCTTTTCCTTTCTTCGCAAGTCTTTCAATCACTTCATCGGGTTTTTCTTTTATATAATTTATGTCAAGCATTGTGCCTCTTTACCTTTCATTTATTCCGTTTATTTATATATTCTTGCAGTTTTGACATTTTTTATTCGGCAAATATGTCTTTTCCGCAAATCAACGTCAGAAGCTCTTCAAGGTCATCGTCATTGTCAAAAGAAAGCTCCAGAGTTTTCTTTTTCTGAGATTGATTTATCTTTGCCTTGCGTCCGAGCTTTTCCATAACGCGCTTTTCAAGGTCTCTCATATAGACACGTCTTTGCGCATCGGGTTTTTCTTCCACGTTGTCTTCGTCTTTTTGCGCAAGCATATTTTTTACGGCCTTTTCCACTTCTCTGACAGAAAGATCTTTGTCCACAATCTTCTGTGCGAGCATAATCATATCATTGTCATCCTTAAGTCCCAGCAATGCCCTTGCGTGTCCACCGGATATTTTTCCGCCTTTCAAAAGTTCAAGAACCTCGTCCGGCAGGTCAAGAAGCCTGAGCATATTCGCGATTGCGGAACGGCTCTTTCCCACCTCTTTAGATATCTGTTCCTGAGTGAGCGAAAATCTCTCAATCAACGCATTGTATGCCAGCGCTTCTTCCACGGGATTCAGGTTTTCTCTCTGTATATTTTCCACCAAAGCAATCTGCGAAAATTTCAGATCGTCCCCGTCTATCACGATCACCGGTATTTCAGAAAGCCCCGCCATTTTTGCGGCTCTCCATCTTCTTTCGCCGGCAATAATTTCATAGCTGCCTTTAAAATCCGAATTTTCCCTGACTATTATAGGCTGTATAACTCCGTGTATGGATATCGAATCCGCCAAAGTCTGCAGTCCCTCTTCATCAAAAGATTTTCTCGGCTGGTCTTTCCTTGGCTCTATGTCTGAAATTTTGAGGGAAGTAACCGAATCCTTTTTTTCTTCTATCATGTTGTCGTCAAGTATTGAATAAAAATCTCTTCCGAGTCCGCCTCTTGCCATCTCAATTCCTCCTTACATTATATTCTGCTCGCAAGTTCTTTTGCCACGGAAAGATACTCGACGGCGCCTTTTGATTTTTTATCGTGGTAATATACAGGCATTCCGAATCCCGGCGCCTCGGAAACCTTGACGCCTCTTGATATTTTGGTTTCAAACAGCTTGTCCGCGTAGTGCTTGTTCAACTCGTTTATGACCTGCAGCGAAAGCAGTAGCCGATTATTATACATGGTTATCAATATTCCGGTTATGTTAAGCGCATTGTTGAAATTGGACTTTATTTTGTTTATGGTTACTGTCAGCTGAGACAATCCCTCAAGCGCATAAAACTCGCATTGCATGGGTATCACTATTCCGTCGCTGGCAACCATAGAGTTCACCGTGAGCATACTCAACGAGGGCGGACAGTCTATAATTATGTAGTCGTATTTGTCCTTGATGGGAGCAAGCGCCTCTTTCATAATTCGTTCGCTCCCGCCGTCTTGGTAAAGATTATATTCAGCCCCGGCAAGAGCTATATTGGCAGGTATAATGCTCAGATTTGTATACTCGGTGACTCTTATCGCGTCTTCGGCGGAAATTTCGCCCAACATTACATCATTAATAGTGGCTTTCAAGGCCTTTTTTGATATTCCGACCCCGCTCGTGGCGTTTCCCTGAGGGTCAAGGTCGACAAGAAGTATCTTATAGCCAAGCACGCCGAGAGATGCGGCTATATTCACGGCAGAGGTGGTTTTGCCTACTCCGCCCTTTTGATTTGCAAATGATATTGTTTTTCCCAAAGTTTCTGCCTCCCGTTTTTTATAAAATAATTATACTATATTTTTATCGTTTTTTCAATAGTAAAATTTATATTATTATGAAATTTTTTGTGTGCATATTGTTTCACGTGAAACGATAGCCACCTCGCAACAATGTTTCGCGTGAAACATTACATGCAAACCGGCCACTGTTTCACGTGAAACATTTAAAGCGGATTCTTTTTAATCTGACTGAATTTTCGCGGATATTGACTCGGGGTTTTACTTTGTTTTTCAAAAGCCAAAACGGTTCTGTGCACCCGCTCGTCAAGATACTTAAGTTCAAAATCCACGCTATCCTTATAAGCTCCGCCGAGTTTAACAATCGACGACTCCGACTCTTCAAGCTCTTCGGCGGCGGAAATCGACTTCATTGCGTAAAACATGCCGTTTTTCTTTACAAAAGGCAAGCAAAGCTCCGCAAGTATGTTAAGCCTTGCCACGGCGCGCGAAACACAAACGTCATAACTTTCTCGTTTTGTTTGCACATAATCCTCCGCTCTGGCGCATACGGCGTCAACATTGTATAGCCCTATCAGCTCGGCAACGCTTTTTACAAAAGATATTTTCTTTGCGGTGGAATCCAAAGCGGCAATTTGCAAATCGGGACGTACAATTGCAAGCGGTATAGAAGGGAAACCTCCTCCGCACCCAACATCTATCAGAGTGACGTTTTGCGGTATTATGCCGGCAAGCGTCACACAGTCGGCAAAATGCTTCAAGGCAACTTCGTCGGGCTCTGTAATCGCGGTTAAATTGGTGTGCGCGTTTACTTCAATCAATTTTTGATAAAATAACGCGAATTTGCTCAAGCTGTCTTTTTGAAGACGGTTTTGTAAATTATTCTCCGTCAAAATCGAATCAAGCAGAATTTCAAAATCATTTGTATTCAAATCATGTCCTCACTTTATCCCGAAATATATCAAAAGTACGGAAATATCGGCGGGATTGACCCCGCTTATTCTTGACGCCTGGCCTATGGTGAGCGGTTTTACTCTATTTAGCTTCTGCGCGGCTTCAATCCTTAGTCCCTTAATCTGTTCGTAATCAATGTCCGGAGACAAGGCCTTGGCGTCCAGCTTTGACTTTCTGGCGACCTCATTGAGCTGCTTTTTTACATATCCCTCATATTTAATGTCGGTTTCCACCGTTATTATGACGCCGCGCGGAAGTTCGGGCCTGTCTTTGTCGAGTTCGGCTATTTCTTCGTAGCTAAAGTCCGGTCTTCTTGTCAAATCGGCAAGAGAGATTCCCGATTTTGCCGCTTCCTTTCCGTGGCTCTGTAAAAAATCACTCGCTCTTTCCTTTGAAATATATGTATTTTCTAACCTTTCTATTTCCGCGATTTCAAGCTTTCTTTTTTGAGTGTAATATTCGTACTGAGTGTCACTTACAAGTCCCGCTTCTCTGCCTATAGGTGTCAGGCGACAGTCCGCGTTGTCCTGGCGCAGCAAAAGTCTGTACTCCGATCTTGAAGTCATCATTCTGTAAGGCTCGTTTGTTCCCTTTGTGGTCAAATCGTCAATCAATGTTCCTATATAGCTTTCCGAACGCTTCAATATCATCGGTTCTCTGTGCCTGATTTTCAAAACCGCGTTTATTCCGGCTACAAGTCCCTGCGCGGCAGCCTCTTCATATCCCGACGTTCCGTTGAATTGCCCTGCTCCATATAGTCCCGAAATTTTTTTGAATTCAAGCGTGGCAAACAACTGCAACGGGTCTGCGCAGTCATATTCAATGGCATACGCGTATCTCATTATCTGAGCGTTTTCAAATCCCTTCAAAGACCTCAGCATTTTATATTGCACGTCCGCGGGCAGCGAGGTTGAAAAACCCTGTATGTACATCTCTTCTGTGTTTTCTCCCATCGGTTCGACAAACAGCTGATGCCTATCCTTGTCCGCGAACCGCACAAGCTTGTCTTCTATAGACGGGCAATATCTGGGACCCGTCCCGTGTATTTTCCCGGAATACATCGCCGAACGGCTGATATTTTCTCTTATTATCCTGTGAGTGTTTTCATTGGTATAAACAATATAGCACGGAAGTTGTTTTATACTGTTCGCGATCTTGGGATCGGTGGCAAAAGAATAAGGTATGATATAATCTTCGCCCGGCTGTATTTCAAGCTCGGACAGATTGATAGAGCTTTTTTTGACCCGCGCGGGCGTGCCTGTTTTGAAGCGCATGATTTTTACGCCGTTATCTGTAAGAGATTTTGTAAGCTTTTCCGCGGCGGTCATCCCGTCCGGTCCGGACGGATAATTCACATCCCCCACAAATATTCTTCCGGCGAGATAAGTACCCGTGCAGACAATAACCGCTTTGCATTTCCAAATCTCGCCGAGATGTGTCCTGACACCTGCTATTTTTCTTTCATATCCGTTTTTATCAAAATCTTCTGTCAGTATTTCGATCACTTCGGACTGTATAAGTCTCAGGTTTTCGGTATGTTCTATGACTTCTTTCATCAACTGACGGTATTTGATTCTGTCAGCCTGAATTCTTTTTGAATGGACAGCCGCGCCTTTTCCCAGGTTCAAAGTTCTCGACTGAAGAGCAACCTTGTCCGCCACGCGCCCCATCTCACCTCCGAGCGCGTCAATTTCATACACAAGATGACCTTTCGCGGTACCTCCCACAGACGGGTTGCAGGGCATGTTGGCAATGCTGTCCAGCGAAAGCGTAAAAAGCACGGTGTCCAATCCCATTCTCGCAGACGCCAAAGCCGCCTCTACCCCGGCGTGCCCTGCCCCAATCACAATTACATCAGTTGTAAGTTCCATTTTTTAACTTCATTCCTCTATACCCGTTTTATTGCCTCACGCGTCCGCGTTTTCAATATACTCTTTTTGTTCTTCCGTGAGAAAATCTATTTCCACGCCGAGAGAGCGCAGCTTGATTCCGGCGATTTCATTGTCTATGTCCGAAGGAACAGAATACACTTTGTTTTCAAGTTTTCCTTTATTGCGCGCGAGAAATTCAAGAGATTTGGCCTGAATGGCAAAACTCATGTCCATTATCTCCGCGGGATGACCGTTTCCGGCGGCAAGATTTACAAGTCTTCCCTCCGCGAGCAAATTCAGTATTCTGCCGTCGCTTAGCTGATATCCCGTTATGTTCGGTTTCCTTCTGAACACTTTGATTGCGCGGCTTTCAAGATCTTTTTTATTGATTTCCACGTCGAAATGCCCGCTGTTCGCGAGCAAAACCCCGTCTTTCATTTTGTCAAAGTGCCTTCCCACAATAACATCGGAACAGCCCGTCATCGTGACAAACAGATCTCCGATCGCCGCCGCTTCGTCCATGGGCATTACTCTATAACCCTCCATAACCGCCTCAATAGCTTTAACAGGATCTATCTCGGTTATAATGACCGAGGCGCCCATTCCCTTGGCTCTCATGGCAAGCCCCTTGCCGCACCAACCAAACCCCGCGATTACCACGGTTTTTCCGGCGATAATCAAGTTGGTACTGTTCATAATTCCGTCAAGTGTAGACTGACCGGTGCCGTATCGGTTATCGAACAAATGTTTGCAATTCGCGTCGTTTACATCTACCATCGGAAAATCGAGTTTGCCTGCCTTTTCTCTCGCAAAGAGTCTGTGAATGCCCGTGGTAGTCTCTTCACACCCTCCTGTGAGGTTTTTGGCATAAAGCCTGCTTTCGCCGTGCAAGAGGCTGACAAAATCTCCGCCGTCGTCTATTATGAGGTCCGGACAGCACGAGAGAGCCGCTTTAAGGTCGTCCGTATATTCTTTGTCGGTTGCGCCGTGAACCGCAAAAACTTCAAATCCGTCGCTCGCCAGCGCCGCCGCGACATCGTCCTGAGTTGACAAAGGATTGCATCCCGTCGCGAAAACCGTCGCTCCTCCGCTGCGTAATACATACGCCAAATTTGCCGTTTTGGCTTCAAGATGTATTGACATCGCAATCTTAAGTCCGTCAAAGGGTTTTGTTGATTTGAATTCTTCTTCTATAAGACTGAGTATAGGCATATATGAACGCACCCAGTTTATTTTTTCGCGTCCGGAAGGCGCGAGGTCTATGTTTTTTATTCTGCTCATGTTAACTTCCTGTTTATTTATATACTTTTGATTTTTAAATGCAATGAACCTTAAAATGTTGTATCGGTATTATTATTTTATCAGATTGTATGTGTTTCGTCAAGTGCTTAAACATATTTTTACGCGCTATTTAAAAACTTGTCTCAAATACACTTTCGCGAAAGTCCGAGCTACCGAAAAGAATAATCCGTTTTTTACTTTCTTAAACGCGGATTACTTCTTGAAAAACACAGAAAATTCACTCAAAAATCAAGTCTTTATTATAGTAATTTGTATCTGTGTTCATTGCCAGTTTACATTTTAATGATATACTAACAAATATAATCACAATTATGGCTTCCAATCTTAGCAATATATGTTTGTCTCTTCCGCCTGAGTAAAAAAGATGCGGAATTTGTGAATTGATCGGCGAAAAATAAAATTGTAAAAAACCCAATGACTTCGGGAAAGGCAAGGTTTATCGGAAAATATGATAAAAATTGAGCACCTTATAAAAAACTACGGCACAAACTGCGCCGTTGACGATATCAGTTTTGAGGTGGAGCAGGGGGAAACGGTAGGCTTTCTCGGTCCTAACGGCGCGGGCAAGAGCACTACCATGAATATTCTGACGGGATATCTGTCCGCTACGTCGGGAAAGGTGTCTATTTCAGGCATTGATATACTCTCCGACCCGCTGGGAGCAAAAAGGCTTATCGGGTATTTGCCGGAGCAGCCTCCGCTTTATCTTGACATGACGGTCGACGAATATCTTAATTTCAATTACGAGCTTAAGGGATGTACTCTGAGCCGCGAGCATCATCTTGCCGAAATTTGCGAGGTCGTGAAGATAACCGACGTCCGCAAGAGAGTGATACGCAACCTTTCCAAGGGATATCGTCAGCGCGTCGGCATAGCGCAGGCCCTTATAGGAAATCCGTCAGTTATTATTTTTGACGAACCGACAGTAGGTCTTGACCCCAAACAGATAATAGAAATCAGAAACCTGATAAGAACACTGGGAAAAGACCACACCGTTATACTCTCAACGCATATTCTCCAGGAGGTACAGGCGGTATGCGACAGAATAATAATCATAAACAAGGGCAGGATAGTGGCTGACGAAAAGACGGAAAACATTACGCGCGCGGTGGAAAACAACAGGCGTTTCAACGCAAAGATATGCGGACCGCAGAAGGATATACTTGCCCTGCTCAAGTCAATGCCCGGCATAGTCTATGCGGAGGCGCTTGCCGAAAAGGACGGCGACGCTTACACCTACATGATCGAGAGCGAATACGGGGTAGATATCCGAAAAAAACTGTTCTATACCCTTTCGGAAAAGGGCTGGGCACTTGTAGGACTTGAGGCTTTGGGAATGAGTCTTGAGGATATATTCATTACGGTGGTAGATAAATCAACGGCTGACGAATCCCGTGTCTCAAGATACGCGAGAAGGACCGACAGAAAGAAAAAAGCCAGAACAAGGACATCACTTGAGACCGATGTGGCTGAATCGCTGGTCGAGGAGGCCGAAAAGAAAAGGGAAGAGGAAGCGGAGCAGTCCGATACCGAGGACGACGAGGATTAATTTTTAAATGCCTCAAACTGTCCGCCAGACATTTAAATCCCGTCATTTTGCGGGTTTTACAGAAAGGAAACAAAAATGTTCGCTATATATAAAAAAGAGATGCGTTCTTATTTCATAAATCCCATAGGCTATGTATTTACGGGAATTTTTCTCGTGTTTGCTTCTCTTATCTGCTGCTATACCACAATATTGTCGGCAAGTTATGACACTTCCTCGTACTTTACGCTGATGATTTTTGCGTTGATAGTGCTTATTCCTCTGCTTACCATGCGTTTGTTCGCCGAGGAGAGGAAAATGCGCACCGAGCAGCTGCTGCTTACGGCACCCGTGACGCTTACGGGTATGGTGGTAGGAAAATTTCTTGCCGCGCTGACAATGTTTGTAGGCTGTGTCGCGGTTTCATGCATCAATTTTATTCCCCTATATGTAATAGCCAATGCGGAAAGGGGAAACACCTCTTATGACACCACGCATATAGGACCCGTAACCTCGCAGATTATAGGCGGACTTATAGGATTGATTTTAATAGGCGCCGCGTTTATCGCCATCGGTACTTTTATCTCGTCAATGACGGAAAACCAGCTGGCGGCGGCGGTTATTACCATCTCGGTAATAATTGTGCTCGTGCTTGTCGGAGTTGTTTCACAGTTTGTGGATGTTTATTGGGTGCGCGCGGTGCTTGACTGGATATCGGTACTCAGCAGATTCGGAAACTTCGGAAACGGAATTTTTGACTTTGCGTCACTGTTTTATTATGCGTCGATTGCTTTTATTTTTCTTTTCCTGACAGTAAGAATATACGAAAAACGCCGTTGGGGCTGATATTTAATTATAATTCTCGGTCGCAAGCGCTTCGCCATAAGAGTGTCGAGCCCGAAAAAATCAAACCTTCCGGCAGATTTGCGAAATTTTTTCAGTATTATTTAATTGTCGAAAAACAGAGGCAGACGCTTTCTCACCGAAGCAGAGCTATATTGATAAAAACTGACTTTCCGGAGTTCGCATAGCACATGCGACATTCTTTGGATTTTTTACGGTGAAATATTTTAATAAGCCGCGGTATGCGGCGTGGAGAACGTTAATGAGAGGAACAACAAAAAGCCGCCGTATGAAATACGGAAGCGTGAGTGCGGCGCTGACAATTCTGACGGTCGCCGCGGTTGTAATCGCAAATGTGATATTTACCGCGCTTTGCGGCAGATACGGTTGGTATGTTGATATGTCGTCCGATTTGATGTACGAAGTAACAGAGGATTGCAGGGAATACCTTGACGAATATGTAATCAGCGAGGTTAAAAAAGCAAACGCCTCAGGCGGCGGGGACGAAAAGGTTACAATTCTTTTTTGTGATGACAGAGAAAATATAGAAAGCGAAATTACGCAAAATTATATACTGAATTCCGCCCTTGAAATTCAGGAAATGTTTCCGGATTATGTGGAAATCGATTTTCTAAATATATGGGAAAATCCCTCTATAGCGAGAAGCTACGGCATAACCGCGTCCACCAGTGTGGCTTTTCTTTACAGTGACAGACATGTGGTCCTCAGTCTGGCGGATTTCTATATTTTTGAAGCCGCGGACACCGAAACGCCGGTGGCATATAACGGTGAAAAGAGATTGGCTACGGGAATGATGAGGGTAGTGCAGGAAAACACGCCAATGTGTTATCTGACCATAAACCACGGAGAAACCGTTGAAGACTACGAGCTGATGTACATGATAGCCGACGCGGGATATAACTACACTTATCTGGATCTGCTCAATTATGACATTCCGGAAGACTGCGAGTTGCTGATTACTTTTAATCCGACTCAGGACTTTACGTCTGACGACAATGTTTCGTCGGTTTCCGAAACCGATAAAATACGCGAATATATGAATAACGGCGGTAAGTACATGGTTTTCGTGTCTGCCGACACATTTGTTGCCGGGGGTCATGAAAATCTTGAAAATCTGCTTGCGGAATGGGGTGTACGGTATATGCATTCCACCGGAGAGGACGGAATTGAAAACTGCTATACCATAAGGGATTCTCTGCACTCAACCACCACGGACGGATATACGATACTTGCCCAAAACGCCTCGTCCGGCTTTGGCGCCGATATATTGAAAGACATCACAAAACCCAATGTATTCGGAAACTCCACGTGCATCAGCCCGTCCGACGGCTTTACTCTTGATTCGTCCGGGAATTATACCTCCGATGCATACGGAAGCACAAGAACGTTTACACCTCTGTTTGTATCCGATACAAGCGCGGAGGCTTGGGCGTCGGGCAGAGTTGTCGCAAAAGCGACCGAGGATCCTTTCATTCTCATGTCGCTTACAAAACAGGAAAACGCGCAGGGCAATACATCCTATCTTCTCGCAAGCGCATCCACCGAATTCGGCTCCGAATCCGCGATGCAGTCGGCGGTGTTCGGCAATTCACAGACCTTGTCTACCGTACTTAAGTATATGGGCAAGGAAAATGTGCCCACAAATCTGACATTTAAACCCTTCGGAGATACCGATATTGACAGTATAACCACCGCTCAGTCCACGACAATAACTATTTTGCTTGCATCAGTGCCCGCAGCGGTAATTCTCGTAACCGGGATAGTTATTCTTGTGAAAAGAAAAAACGCGGTCTGAAAGCTTGGGCTGTGTAAAACCTGAAGCGCCGTTTAGAAGTTAAAGCCGCAAAAAGCCGTTGTCTTCGGGTGCCGGACACAAGTTTACGGCATGGCAATAAGACCTGAGCAAAATTACTTAATGCGAAGGCTCTACGAAAGGAAATGCAAAACCAAATGAATTATATTGTTGCAGAAGCGGGAAGGGAGGATAAGATATGAACGAGCAAAACCATCAGTCGGAAGAGAAGCTTGAAGAAAACGACACAATACAGGAAGATAACTCCCGCTTATACCGCAGAAAAAGCAAAAAACGGATTTTTGCCGTAAGCGCGATTGTAGTAGCGGCGGTAATAGTTTTAAACGTGGCGTTCAGCGCGCTCACCTCACATGAATTGTGGTTTGCGGATCTGACATATACAAGATATAAAAGCAATCCCTCGTCCTTTTACAGGATGACCGATGTTTTCAGAAATCTCATAGAAGACGAGGCCATACCCATGATAGACAGTGTGAATGAGGAGAGAGAGGCGGCGGGAGAGGATCCTATAAAACTTAAAATCATTTTCTGTACCGATCCGGACTATGTAAACAACAACACATATCTGCGCTACGTCAATTATACCGCGAAAGGGCTTGAAAAAGAATTTCCCGACCAGATAGATGTCCAATATGTGAATATATCGAAAAACCCTTCGGCAGTCCAGAAATATAAAATCACATCCGCCGCGACTATCTATTCCTCCGATGTTATTGTGGAATTCGGTACCGAATATATAGTCAATAATATTCTTTCGTTTTTTACCTCAAACTCAGATTCCGAAGCTCCGTGGGCTTACAACGGGGAAAAGAGAATGGCATCCGCTATTCTCTCCGTGACCAGAGCGGAGGCGCCGATTTGCTGTATAACCACAAATCACGGTGAACCTTTATATGACGCGGACGGAAATATCAACGAGGAATATACCGCTTTCGCGAGGACCATAGAGGGAGCGGGATATGTGCTTCAGCCGCTCGACCTTGAAAACGAGGAAATTCCGGAAAACTGCAGGATGATTATCACTTTTAATCCTAAAGAAGATTTCAAAGCGTACGGAAGTCTGGGGGAAAACGGAGTCTCGGAAATAGAAAAACTTGACCGGTATCTTGACAACGCGTATACTTTCTTTTATGTGTGCGACAGGACAACCCCCGTGCTTACAAATCTTGAAGAGTATCTTCAGGAATGGGGAATTACGGTAAGCCGTGTAGGTGATTCTGCCGGCACGTATGAAAATTACAGTATAAAAGATACCGCCATGAATGTCGATGCCGGGGTGGGAGACCGGTTGCTTGGCAATTACGCCACAAACGGCTTGGGCGCGTCTCTGACTACCGAGCTTCGTTCACTTGGTTATCCCCCAAGCGTAGTGTTCGGTAACAGTACGGCTATCTCGGTAGCCGACAATTACAATACGACATATGTCCAGGCAGACGAGACCGAAGGTACTCAGGCATACGAATATTACAGCTACGCCAGAAACGGCGTATACAGATATATGTACGATATTTTTACCACGTATGATTCGGCGATTGCTCAGATAGGCGGAGAGACATATGAAATGGCAACAAGCGAAAATCTGTTCAAGATAATGACAATTACACAGGAATACAGACAGATACAGGAGGACAATTACAGCACTGTAAATGACGCCTCTTATGTACTTGCGTTGGCTTCAACCGATTTTGTCTCCAATGAAGTTCTCAATTCCACGGCATACGGAAACACAGATGTTTTGCTGTCATGCCTGAGAAGAACGAGCAGAGAGGTAATACCGGTAAATATTGACCTTAAGGCGTTCTATATATATGATATTGACGAAAACTCTATGTCCGACGAAACAAATAAAGCTTATACGGTTTGTTTTGCGGTTATACCTGCGCTTATAGTCTTCGCGGTCGGCACGGTGGTGATTGTAAAACGAAAGTATATGTGATTTCGTCTTATATAAACCCATGAAAGGATGTTTATTTTATGCCGATAACGGATGATAATGTTATTAATATAATTTTTAACCCCGGAAAAGGAAGATGTGAGACCAGGACAGTAGAGGCAGAGAGAGGAAAAAGATTTCCGACACTTCCCAAAGCCAAAAGGGAAGGGTACGAATTCAATGGTTGGTACACTTCAAGAGAGGGCGGAACAAGAGTCAGCACGGGAGACATCGTTGAGTTTGACGAAGACACCGTACTGTATGCCAGATGGGTTAAAACTTCCGGCAGTGAAGTGATTTTAGACAAAAGAAAAAACCGCACCATGCTGAGAAAGCAAAAGAGAGCCATAGTTATTCTGGTTGCGGCAGTGATACTGTTGGCGACACTTCTCGGTGTGGTAAACTATATAATTGATATCTATTTTTACGATGATTTTGACGGTGTGAGATATTACATTAAAAAGAGCGACGGAGTATACGGACTTTATAATAAAGACGGTACAATCTGCGATATAAATGACGAGGGATATTATCAGACAAAATTGGGAACGCAGCTTGATATAGATCCCGAAACCGGAGAACATGAAATTTACGCTGTGGTGGACACCGAAGGAACCGAAATGATAGGATATTCCGGCAGAGTGCTCATGTTCAGGCAGTTGACTTACGACGAGTCTTCAACTCTTGACCAATCAAGAGTCATCAAATCAATTGAGGTCCACAACGAATACGGCGGATATACTTTTGAGCGAAACGACGACATGGATTTTGTCATCAAGGGAAACGAGGACGTGGCATATAACAAGGAAAGCTTTGCCAAGCTTGCGGTCGCCTGCGGATATACCTTGTCCATGCAGAGGCTTGATAATCCCAGACGGCTGTCAGACGGGAGCATTGACCTTGCGGAGTACGGACTTTGCGATCAAACCAGGACGAAAACGGAAACCGACGAGGACGGAAACGAAGTTACCGTCGAATATGAATATTCACCCGCGTGGTACGTAATTACCACTATGACGGATGAGCAACACAAGGTAATTATAGGAGACCCGATAGTATCGGGCGCGGGATATTACGCGCAGTATGAGGGCAGAGACACTATATATATTCTCAGTTCAAACGGATTTTCGGATGTAATGCTCCAGAAACTTGAGGCTGTTGTTACGCCTTTGATCATATACCCGATGTCAACCACCACAAACTACGATGTTGCCGATTTCCGTATATACAAAGAGATTGATTATGAGGCAATCGAGAAAGAA
>CASEEB010000200.1 GCA_949286815.1 uncultured Eubacteriales bacterium
GATGCGGACGTATCCGATTCATATGTCGGACCCGAGACGCTCGACTTTGACTGCAAAAGCGCGGTCTTAATGGAAGCGGAAACCGGCAGAATATTATACGCGAAAAATCCTGACGAGGCGCTTCCGCCCGCGTCTGTCACAAAGGTTATGACGCTTTTGCTCGTTATGGAAGCCGTTGATTCCGGTAAGATAAAGCTTGACGATATGGTTACGGCAAGCGAACACGCGGCAAGTATGGGGGGCTCTCAGATATACCTGAAGGTCGGCGAGCAGATGAGCGTTGAGGATATGATAAAAAGCGTGGTTATATCTTCCGCAAACGATGCCGCTTGCGCTCTTGCCGAGTTTGTTTCCGGCAGCGAGGAAAGCTTTGTCAAAGCAATGAACGCGCGCGCCAAAGAACTCGGTATGGAGAATACCAATTTTGAAAACACCAACGGACTGGATGACACCGCGCAGAATCATGTTATCAGTGCCAAGGATATTGCCATTATGTCGAGAGAACTGATAAAACATCCGAAAATACTTGAATACAGTTCGATCTGGATGGATACCATTCGCGACGGCGCGTTCGGACTTACCAACACAAACCGTCTCGTCCGCTTCTATAAAGGCTGTACGGGGTTGAAAACCGGCTCGACCTCAAAGGCGGGATTTTGTATAAGCGCTACCGCGGAGCGTGACGGGATGTCGCTGATTTGCGTGATCATGGGCGCGCCCACCAGGGATATACGCAACGCCGCCGCGACAAGTCTGCTTGACTGGGGATTTGCCAACTACGGCAAGTTTAGTTATGACAGCGGTGAATTTGAAAACATAAAGGTTATCGGCGGAGTGAGCGACAGTATAAAGGCAAAGCACGACATGTTTTCCTGCATACTTGAAAAGGACGGATTGTCAAAGGTTCAGTTCAATATTGAACTGCCCGAGAATATTTCGGCGCCTGTCAAAACGGGTGATGTGATTGGAAAGATTGTATTTACTCTGGACGGCAAGGAGATTGGCAAGGTCGATATCTGTGCCGCGGAGGATGTTGACAAAATAAGCTTCCTTGGCCTTTGGTACAGAATGATTGCCGGGGCGCTCAGGTAATTTATTGCTTGTATCATTATACAGTATGACTGTTTTATTGTTTTCCGCATTTTCCGCGATTTTGCTTTAAATCCATAAAACCGCAACGGTCAATGTCATTTAAAAATGTCGTTGACCGTTTGAATTTTTTCGTGAACTCTGAGATTTTTGTGCGTGTTACCGCCCGCTTTAGCTTCTCAAATTTTGGAAAAACTATTGAAATTTTT
Source organism: uncultured Eubacteriales bacterium (assembly GCA_949286815.1). GTDB lineage: Bacteria > Bacillota > Clostridia > Oscillospirales > CAG-272 > SVTX01. Next base: position 1,299 of record CASEEB010000200.1, read on the forward strand.
AAGTGTGTGTGATATAATGTTTGCATACAGCGTGAAGAAATCAGACGAATATTATTTTATCGGCTGTATTTGCATACAACTTAAAGAACTCAAAAAAGTAATATTTACCGGTTGTATGCCGCGGTTTTGACTACGTAAAACTGCCCGGGTTGCAACTATGGTGTAATGTTGAAAAAATGTATTTCTGAGACCCGTGCTTATCTTTCATATCTGGTTTGACAGAAATGCGGAATTTTTGCCTTTGCACATGTCATTCCGGCAGAATAATTTTATATGCAATACTCAAAATATATATTGAAATATTAAAAAGGAAAAGGTAAATTTTATGTCGGTTAAACTAATTGACAGATATCTGTCCGGATTTATCTCGGAACATGAATATCAAAACATTCAGTCTCAGGTGAGCGCCGCTCATCACTTACTGAGAAGCAAGTCCGGGGCGGGAAACGATTTTCTGGGATGGGTCACTTTGCCGGAAGATTATGACAAAGAGGAATTTGCAAGAATCAGGTCGGCGGCCGAGCAGATACGCAAAATTTGCGATATATTTATCGCTATCGGAATCGGGGGGTCTTATCTGGGCGCGAGGGCGGTTATTGAATTTCTGAAATCCCCGAATTACAACAACATCAAAAAAGATACTCCGGATATATATTTTGCCGGTTGCGATATAAGCGCGGTGTCAATTTCAGAGCTTTTGGAAATATGCGAGGGGAAGGATATTTGTATCAATGTCATTTCAAAGTCCGGAACCACTACCGAGCCTGCCGTTACGTTCAGGGTGTTTCGGGAAATGCTTGAGAAAAAATACGGAAAAGAGGAAGCCAAAAACAGAATTTTTGTGACGACAGACCGTGAAAAAGGCACTCTTAAAAATTTTGCGGATAAGGCGGGATATCAGACCTTTGTCGTTCCCGACGATGTCGGAGGCAGATTCTCGGTACTTACCGCGGTCGGACTGCTTCCCATAGCGGTCGCGGGAATAGATATTGACATGCTTATGCGCGGCGCGCATGACGCTCAGATTAAATATTGCGATGAAAAAACAGAAAACAACGACGCGTATAAGTATGCCGCCATAAGAAATATTCTGTACAGAAAAGGCAAGACCACGGAAATACTTGTGGGATATGAGTCTTACTCAAGAATGATGAATGAATGGTGGAAGCAGCTTTTCGGTGAAAGCGAAGGTAAGGACGGGCGCGGTATTTTCCCCGCCTCGGTTATTTTTTCAACGGATCTTCATTCCCTCGGTCAGTATATTCAGCAGGGTATGAGGAATCTTTTTGAAACCGTTGTGTCTGTCGAGAACGGCGGCACGGTCTTTACTATACCCGATGACCCCGACAATATAGACGGTTTGAACTTTTTGTCCGGTGTGGAGCTTGACAAAGTAAAGAAAATTGCTATGCAGGGTACTCTTCTGGCGCATGTGGACGGCGGTGTTCCGAATATTCTGATAGAACTTGAGGACAGAAGCGCCTACAGCCTGGGATATTTTATATATTTTATGGAGCTCGCGTGCGCGATCTCAGGCTATATTCTGGGAGTAAATCCGTTTAATCAGCCGGGAGTCGAGGCATACAAGAAAAATATGTTCGCGTTGTTGGGTAAGCCCGGATATGAGGACATCAGAGAACAGCTGCAGAGAAGACTGTGATTTGATTTTGAAAATTTTTAATAAAGATAAAGTTTATACACAGAACTTTTAATGAATTCACATAAAAGCACTTGAAAAAATCGGAAAAATGTGCTACAATGTATATAAATTGAACGATATGTGTTTGAGCTGACGGCAGGCGGGGCAGCCGGGCCGTTGTCCATAAAAATAATCAGGTGCGCAGCACCGCAAGGAGGTTTATGATGTTAAAACTGATCATCGGCGTTAAGGGTACCGGAAAAACCAAAGCACTTATTGAGCTTGTCAATCAGGCCAGTGAGAAAACTGACGGAACAGTTGTGTGTATTGAGCGCGGAACAGGTTTGAGATATGATGTCAAATACAGCGTAAGGCTGGTTGATACCGACGAATATGCCATCCGTGACGCAGAGTCCCTTTACGGTTTTGTTGCCGGTATTTTGGCAAGCAATCATGATGTAACCGATTTGTTCATAGATTCAGCGCTGAAAATCGGAAATAACGATATGGAAGGTTTTGAAAAGCTTATTGTGAAGATAGATGAGCTTTCGCAAAAGCTTGGCGTTAATGTTGTTATAACTTCTTCTATCCCCACCGAGGAAGCAAGTGATATTGTAAAAAAATACATCTGAATATAACTAAATTAAGATGTCCCCCTTCTCTTAGGCGGGCGCCACTTGATTTTTTCAGTGCGGGAGAAATACAATCTCCCAGTGAAAATGTTGAATGACGGGGCTTTGCCCCTTATTGAAAAAGATAAAATGGGGCTGACCGTGTTTTTCACGGCAGCCCTTTTTTTGTAAAGATTTTTGATTCGGAGTTTTTTGGAGGTCTGTCACCTTTTTAATTAAAATTACCTGAACGTCAATTAATTTATCATATGCTATTGACAAAGTTTATTATTTAAAATATAATAAGTATGGACATTCAGACAGTTGCCCGCTATGTGATTCAAAAATATGAAAATAAATGAATATATCGGAAAGGAAGATATGTGATGACAAATACAAAACTATTAAAGCTTTTATCAAAAAATGCGAGATATACGGTCTCTGAGCTTGCGGTAATGGCGGGCATGACCGAGACTGAAGTTGAAAACGATATAAAGGAGCTTGAGAATTCGGGACTGATACGGGGATATAAGGCGGTCATAGACTGGGAAAGCCTTGACAACGCATATGTTTCCGCGCTGATTGAGCTTAAAGTTATTCCGCAGGACAAGTACGGCTTTGAAAAGGTGGCGGAGACTATAATGAAGTACAGTGAGGTTGAGAGCGTTTATCTTATGTCCGGGGCATATGACCTTTGCGTGATTGTTAAGGGAAAGACATTTCAGGAGGTCGCCATGTTTGTCGCAAAGGAACTTGCCACGATTCATGAGGTGACGTCGACCGCGACGCATTTTGTGCTCAGACGTTATAAGGAGCTTGACGTAGAGCTGGTCAACAGTGAAAATGATGACAGAGGTACATATTCATTATGTTAAATTACAGTAAGCTGATGAACTCAACCGTGACGGAAAAGATAAAGCCGTCCGGAATAAGAAAGTTTTTTGATATCGCGTCGAATATGGACGGAGTTATTTCGTTGGGAGTCGGCGAGCCCGATTTCCCGACACCGATGCATATCAGGCGCGCCGGAATCAAATCCCTTGAGGAGAGCCGCACAAGGTATACCTCAAACGCGGGACTGATTGAACTGAGAAAAGAAATCTGCGCATTTTTGAAAAGAAAATATAACCTTGATTACTCCGGCGAAAGGGAAACTCTTGTAACTGTGGGCGGAAGCGAGGGAATCGACTGCGCTATCCGAACGATTGTGGCTCCGGGGGACGAGGTGATTATTCCTCAGCCAAGTTTTGTCTGCTATGAACCGATTGTGCGTCTGTGCGGCGGAGTTCCGGTTATACTTGATCTGAAAGCGGAGGATGAGTTCAGATTGACTCCCAAGGCTCTTATTAGCAAGCTTACCCCGAAAACAAAGATGATTGTTTTCCCGTTTCCCTGCAATCCGACCGGAGCGATTATGGAAAAAGAAGATCTTGAGGCGGTGGCGGCGGTTTTAAGGGAAACTGATGTCTTTGTGCTGTCGGATGAAATATATTCCGAACTTACATACGGGAAAAAACATGTCTCGATTGCCTCAATTGACGGCATGAGAGAGAGAACGGTTGTTATCAACGGTTTTTCAAAGACATATTCAATGACGGGATGGAGACTTGGATACGCGTGTGCCCCCGAGCCTGTTATTTCGCAGATGACTAAAATCCATCAGTTTGCGATAATGAGTTCCCCTACGACTTCTCAGTATGCCGCCATCGAAGCGTTGAGAGCCGGAGACCACGATATTGAACAGATGGCGGAGGAATATGACATGCGCAGACGTATAATGGTGGACGGGTTCAGAAAATTGGGAATGGACTGCTTTGAGCCGAAAGGAGCGTTTTACGCCTTTCCTTCGATTAAAATTTCAGGGCTTGGCAGCGAGGATTTTTGCGAAAGACTTCTTTATTCGCAAAAAGTGGCTTTGGTTCCGGGGAACGCGTTCGGTGAGTCGGGCGAAGGCTTTATCCGCGCGTCATACTGCTATTCTTCGGAACATATCAGAGAAGCGTTGGAAAGAGTGGGAAAGTTTTTAAAAGAACTTAAAGACGGGATGTAAATTTTATAAGTTCTAAATCCATTCGTATACTGAGGTTATTGCTGTCGGGACAGGTTTCTGTAAATCTGAAGCAGGTATTATAAAAGCAGCAGAGAATTTAATGGTTATAGGACAGATGTGATTGTGATACGCACAAAATTTCTGTTTTTTTGGTCCCCTTCATGAATAAACTATTTACAGCATTCTGCGGAGGCTTATACCATGGGAATAAAAAAACGAATCAAGAAAAAAACTTTTATAATTATAATATTATTAGCTGTTATTGTCGTCATAATTTTGATTATGATCCTGAATAAAAGTCCATACCCTTTGTACACTGAAAAAGCGGAAGATTATAATTCCGAATTATATCCTATAAATGCACCAATATTTTTAGAGAATATTCCGATTGAGGCAGAGATTATTTCTTATTCTTATTATAATTACTGGGAAGAGGATCGAGATACATACCTTGAACTTAAATTTCAAGACCGATCAGACATGGAGAAATATATCGAACAACTCATATCCTGTGTAATCAAACGTGAACAAAAGGGATCGGGAAAAGACGCTAATGAGTGTTTTGTAGAAAGAACTAATCCATATCAGGAATCCTATACGGATTTGTTTTGCACTTCATATAAAAGTTATGTAAGCGATTATTGTTATACAGGGTATGAAATTGAACATTATGAAAACAGCGGTATAATATATTCATGCAATTATGGATTAATAAGCTATTCCTATGAGGAGTTAACTGTAATTCAAACATCTTGCTGTGGGAGCATTTATAAAAGTGGCCAAGAGTATACTCCGAAATATTTTGCGCGATTTAATGTTCCCGAAAATGAAAAACGTCTTATTTATCTTGAACCGTAGATTAGTGATTTCATATCTGAATTTGGCACTATGTTAAACTTAGCAAAGCTGTACCTGTATGGGTACGGCTTTATTGTATGGCAATGACTTAATAACGAGATATATGAAATCCCATCACATACCTAAACATTGACAATTTAATTGACATAGAAACGGAATTAATATCTGATTTTTTACTTTTAACTTTACAAATCTTACAAAATGGGGTATAATATTACAAAAAGAACTTTCTTTTCTATCCGCCCGGACGGCTCTGTGCGGATATGTTTGTATACCGGTTGCAAAACGCTTTGTGGATGAGCCTGCTTAGGCGGCAGTCTGACAGGTGGATTTCACGATTCAGCAAACGAAAGGAGGAATTCCCGATATGTGTCAAAGGAAAAAAATTTTATCTATAGGGGAAATAATCTGGGACATATACCCGACCGAGCAGTGCATTGGCGGCGCTCCTCTCAATTTTGCCGCGCACTGCGCCGCCTGCGGCTGTGAGGCTTGGTTGCTGTCGGCGGTGGGCAACGATTTGCTTGGCGCGTCTGCTATTGAGCAGGCGCGCGGGTTCGGCGTGAAAACCGATCTGATTCAAACGGTTTCCGATAAGCAGACCGGACAATGCTTGGTATCGCTGGACGTAAATCGGGTGCCTTCATACAATATTCTGCCCGACGCAGCCTGCGATAACATCTCTCTGCGTGAGAGTGACCTCTCCCGTATTCAGTCAGAACATATGGATGTGCTGTACTTCGGGACCCTGATTCAGCGCAGTCCGAAATCCCGCTCGGCAATCAACACGGTGTTGGAAAGATGCAGCTTTCCGGAGGTATTCTGCGACCTTAACCTGAGAGCCGGATGCTATGGAAATGATTCGGTTTTACTTTGCCTGCAAAACGCCACAATACTCAAAATCAGCGATGAGGACGAGAGATTGCTGCGGGAATTTGAGCTTTACTCTTGTACTTCTGAGGAACCGCAGACTATTGTCTGTGCAATCGCCCGTCGTTTTGGCAATCTTAACATCATTCTGCTGACCCGAGGGAGCAAAGGGTCTTATGTTTACGACTGCAGGACGCAGGAGAGTGTATTTCAGCACATTATTCCCGTTCCGGTGGTTTCCACCGTCGGCGCCGGAGACAGCTTTGCGGCGGCATGGCTGTCAGCCTATCTCAACCGTGACCCGCTTGCATTGTGTATGAAAAAAGCGGCGGAGCGAAGCGCTTTTGTAGTGTCCAGAAAAGAAGCGGTGCCGGAAAAATAACCGCTTCTTCGGCAGCCGGAAGTTGCGGTTGTGACATCGCCGAAAGAAGTGGCGCAAACATTTGTCAGAGAGGCAGACAGGTTTGTACATATCAAAGTGAATGGCGAAGAAATTATTACGACGCCGACACATCCGTTCCGGGTAACGAAAAAGGGGTGGATAGGTGTGATACAGCTACGAGCCGAAGACAGATTGCAGCTTCTCAACGGCATTAATTTAAAATGTTAAATGAGGTGAGGTAATTATGAATTTTATAAAATGTGAAATATCGGAAATAGATTCGGAGCAAGAGGTATATATACAAATAAATATAGGTAAATCCGATATCAATAAATTATTAATATTGCTATTAAAATTATCATTCCGTAAACAAAAACAGGTAATTTTATTTTATGAACTAAATAACACAAGTGCAATAATAAAATATAATAATTGTTATAGTATAACTTTGAAAAATAAATATAAAGAACATAAATTATCCGAAGAACAACTAAATTTGTTATATTCCTTTTTATTGGATAATACAGAAGATTATGCAGAATATAATCACATAGATATTGAGATATTTGATGAGGGGAAAATATATAATTATACTATTTCAGTTATTAGCAAATAATTGTAAACAAGATCTTAATGAATACGCCAAATGACACTTGATTTGTAAAGAGTCGATTTGATGTATGAAAGGAACAGATATGAATGAATGTAGGATTTCAAAATATAACGATAAATTTCGTATCAATGGGATATATACAAAAGATGAATGGACGGGTATAGATGATATTGGGAAAAAATATGACAATATTATTTTTACATATGATGAATATCATAAAGTAGAGTCTTCTTATTTAAATGTTATAAAAAATGTATTTAATACTGTAGAAGCAAAATATCTTCAGATACAAGGATTAGAAGATTATAAACACGTATGCAAATATATTGATAAACAAATTGTAGAATTGAATGATATAATAAATATTTCTCAGGACTGCTTAAGAGAAAAATACTGGTGTAGATTGGAATCGGATAAAATGTTTATTCATTTTGGATATGATTTTTACCTATATATTGGTAGCGATTTAACGTATAATAAAATGAAAAAAATTGTTTTTGATCAAGGTCTATATATAGAAAAAAGAAAATCGCCTTATAAAGTTAATGAAAATTTTTAAATTTGCTAAGTGGTACAGACATTTGTCCGAGAGACAAGCGAGCTTATGCACTTCAAAGTAAATGGCGAGGAAATTATCACAACGCCGACACATCCGTTCTAGGTACCGCAAAAGGGTTGGACTACAGCTACTGAATGGCGAGTATGTCATCGTTGAGCAGGTACAGCATGAAATCCTTCAAGCTCCTGTAACTGTATACATTTTTG
>CASEEB010000201.1 GCA_949286815.1 uncultured Eubacteriales bacterium
AAAGCCCCGTCATTCAACATTTTCCGCGGGAGACTGTGTCTCCTACGCCGAAAAAAATCAGGATGCGCCCGCCTAAGGAGCCGGGGGCGTCTTAATTTCGTTATAAAGTAGGTTTTGACTGAGACAGCCGATTGCCTTCGCCTACGAAAATAACGCAAAATCGATTAATCCGCGCTTTATACGATCGGTATAACAACATTAAACATATTGCCTTTCGCTGTATACAATAGCCCGGACAGTTTTGCATACGCAAAACCGCGGCATAAAGTCTTTTAGGTATGCAAATACAACACGTTAAACGCTATTCAATCGATTGCCTCACGCTGTATACATTATATCATATTTGCTTTAATTCGTCAATATAAAATGCAAAGAATTATACCGCCCGCGGTTCAGAATCGCGGCATTTTCGGCATAAGACACGTAAAAGCGGCTGAGATATTCCGGGAAATCCGGCAATGTAAATCTCAAGCCGCCATAAAAATATTCGGTTTCCCGGAATCGAAGGAATCGAATGAAACGCACTATTCAAGCGCTTTCCTCGCCGCGTCCTCGTATCCTTCTTCTACAAGCAAAGGACAATCCGCTCCTCCTTTGTAAGCGGATATATAACTGCATAGCCATTCGTAATACAGCGCGCCGTGACCGCCCTCCATAGGTTCGATGTCACGACTGTACTCCTGATTATAGGTGTCGGTAAAGATATACTTGCCGGGTTCGACCTCAAGCCTCTGAGCCGCCCATTCGTTCCACCATGCCACGCCCACAATCTTGGGACGCACCTCAAAAGCATAGTGCCACTGCGTGTACCACAGAATACCGTGATTGCGCCCGTGCGCGGTGGGCTCTGACATATAAGTCTCCTGGCAGGCAGGCACTACCGCTATCTGCTCGGGTTTGCCGTCGGCATCTATACTTACGGTGCCTCTGTTATCTATGTTCATACAACTCCACTGACCCGTAGGATATTCCCTCAGCAATCCCCACATGCCGCGCACCGTGAATTTTTCCGGCATCGGGAAGGTTGACAGGTCGGTTTCCCGCGTAAGGATAAGCGGTTTGCCGTCCCAGTAAACAAAACAGTCACGCCATTTTTCAACAGAATAATACTGTTCGTACAAAGCTTCGCACAGCGGTCCCTCGCTGCCACCGTACCAAAGCACCACGTAAGGCGTACCAAGTCCCTCCGCACGCATTTCCATAACAGTATCCAGCAGCGCGTCAAGCGGGGACTTTACATATATCATCCAGTCCGATCCCGAATCCACCCATGAATCAAAGACATGTGTAAGATCAACATTTATAAAATCCACTCCGGCATTGTAAAGCATTGTCATATTGTTGCGTATGGCGGTCTTATCCGACGCCCGGTAATACCCTTGCGCGGGTTTCGCCCAATAGTGAAATACGGATTCGCCGCCCCACTCCTGTTTACCCGCAAGAATATCGGTAATGTTAAGATATGACTCTATCGGCTCGTCTCCCATGCCGTGTATGGCGTCATGCCAGACCGAATAGCACATGCTGACAAGCCCGTCGCGGTCTGTTATGTCCAACCCGAGAGAATTGTCACCTAACGGGGTGGCTTTTATCTCTGATTTTTCGCGCACACCGCTTTTGATTCCCGTGAGAAGAATGAGATTATCCACCGCCGCCGTACCGAAATCATGAGGAAAAAGCACAAAATGACCTCCTTTCAGATTGTCAGTGGTACAGCTGTCTTCAGCCACTTTTTCTCCCTTATGGTCAAACACGCTGATTTTGCCGTCAGCAAAAGTAACCCGTACTATTTCGGTCGGCTCGTCGCTTCCGGAAGAAACATAAACCGACGTGGTAAAATTCTCCAGACATATAATATCCATGCGTATATCTCCGTCCAAAAGCCCTTCGGGCAAAGTGAACTGCGCAAGACCGGCAGGCCAGTTGACTTGGTCCGCGTTGTAAACCGTTACTACTCCGGTCATCGGATTGAAACCAAACCACAGACCGTCTTCTCCATCGTAAGCCGGAATATGTTGGGAATAGTCGGAAACATAGCATCCTACAAGCACGCCGCTCCATGGCTGGGCGTTGACTGCCCCCATGCGGATATCCATGGAAAGCTGCACCTGCTTGTAATCTTCCACGGAAGCGGAAATATTATGCGACCAGGTTATCCAGTTGTCCGGCGTCGGCTCGTCAGGGTTGTCCGGCGAATATGGCAGACAAAGATGTCCGCCGCCTGCTCCGACTCTATTGCCGTCGCTTGCCACCGCGTCTCCTCCGAGCAGCGCGTCGCCGTCCTCAAAATCGGCCTTCAGAAGCGCCGAAACACCGGCCTGCCCAGGCGAAAGAATAGCGCCCACCCGATCGTCGGGCAATGTTTCAAGTTCTTCTTTAGATATCACTTTTTCATACCTTACCTTTCCTTCATTGAATTTTCCCGTATCCTGCTCCCACAGCACGGGCTGTGTTTCGGACTCTGATGTGGAATCGGAACCCGAATCGGCGCTCTCATACGTAACATCCGACGACTTGTCCTCGCTTCTGTCCGCAACCGTATCGGAGGAATCATCCGATTCTCCCCTTTGAGTGCAGGAAGTAATCATAAACGCGCTGATAAAAAACAGAAGAGTAATGACAAAAAGCCCTGTTCTCTTTCTCCCCCTTGCCCAATCAAACATAAAATCCTCCTTTTCTTCAAATACAGCTTTTGAAGTAATAAAAGCTGATTTGCGAAAAAATACTTTTTCCCACCTTTTTGTATGTATCAATAATTGAAGCATGTCCGGCATGTAGGATTTTGTACATTATATCACATTAAAAAACAATTGTCAATAGTAAAAAAATTATTACGCTCCATTGACAAACAAGCTTTTATGAAATATAATAAAAGCGTCGGTACGTCAATTTCCGACACATACAGACACAAAAACAATAAGCGGGAGACGGCGTGAAAGTCTTATTTTTCAGCGCCAAAGCATATTTGATTTCACGCATAAATTTTCTTAAAAGCTTAATGTTTTCTGTTTTGCGGAGCAAAATTGTTTCGCTTCGCGAATTGTTTCGCTTCGCGAATTGTTTCGCTTCGCGAATTGTTTCGCTTCGCGAATTGTTTCGCTTCGCGAATTGTTTCGCTTCGCGAATTGTTTCGCTTCGCGAATTGTTTCGCTTCGCGAATTGTTTCGCTT
>CASEEB010000202.1 GCA_949286815.1 uncultured Eubacteriales bacterium
CCAGATAGAGTGTCTGCGCAATTATATTTCCGACCTGATTCCCGGCGACATAATACAGGCAAAGGTAACGCATCTTGAAAATTTCGGGGCTTTTGTTGACATCGGATGCGGAATAGTTTCGCTTCTCACGGTTGACTGCATTTCGGTTTCCCGCATATCTCATCCCAAAGACAGGCTTTTCTGCGGTATGCAGCTGTATACGGTCGTTAAAAACATCGACGAAAGCAACGGCAGAATTTTTGTAAGCATGAGAGAATTGCTCGGCACATGGGAAGAAAACGCGAACCTGTATTCTCCCGGACAAACGGTCGCGGGAATTATCCGCAGTATCGAAAGCTACGGGGTTTTCGTTGAGCTTATGCCCAACCTTGCGGGACTCGCGGAGCTGAGAGATGACTTCAGACTTTCCGATCAATCACCCCTGACCTCCTCATCGGGCAAAAAATCGGCTTTCTGTGACGAAAATCTTATCGGGCGTTTCGCGGCGGTTTACATAAAAAGCATTATACCCGAACGAATGAAAATCAAGCTGGTTCTTATAGATTCATATAAAGGCGAACACGCGCAGTCAAAGCTGAAATATTTTATCGACTGTGAAAACGTCACACACATCGACTCATGGCAATACTCTCCGGAATATTCGGGGAAAAAGATTGAAACCGTGTTTTAGATTAACATAAATATTTTTGTTCCGCAAACGAAAAAAGCGGCGACCGCACACAGTCGCCGCCAAAATATTATAATACTTTAAAAATCCGGACAAAGCATAAAAATTATATTTTTTTCAGTCTCGCGTAGGTTCCCATCAGTTTTTTGGTCCCTACCCGGTCAAACATAACTTCGTAAAGTATATCCGCGCCCATAGGCTTTACCGACAAAATCTCGCCCTCTCCGAAAGTCATATGCATCACTCTGTCACCGGGAGCAAGCTTTTCCGACCGGTTATCCTTAGTAAACAAAGGCTTTCCTACAGTGACCTTCTCCTCAAATCTAACGCTTTGTCTTTTTTTGACCGTCGGGGCTCCGCCCGACGCTTCGGCGGAATATCCCATATCCTTAAAATATACCTTGGGTGTTCCGTTGTTTCTTGCACCCGACATTACAGATTCGCTTACCTCATTAATATATTCATCCGGGATTTCATTTACAAATCTGGAAAGAGGGTTATACTGAGTCTGACCGTACAAAAGTCTGGTTTTCGCGTGTAATATGTATATCTGCTCTTTCGCGCGGGTAAGCGCCACATACGCAAGTCTTCTTTCCTCCTCCATATCCTCCTCGGTTCCGGTTATCGTCTGTATACCGGGAAAAATCCCGTCTTCCATACCGGGAAGAAATACTATCGGAAACTCAAGACCCTTCGCGCTGTGTATAGTCATAAGCACTACCGCGTCGGCGTTCTCGTCATATCTGTCTACGTCGGCTACAAGCGCGTTTTCCTCAAGAAATCCCATAAGTGAAGGCTCTTCAGTGTTGTTTACATATTCGATTATGCTCGATTTGAACTCGTCAAGATTGTCAAGCCTGTCCTTTTCCTCTTCTCCCGCCTCTTGCAGCATACTTCGGTATCCGCTGAGTTCCAGCACACTGTCAAACAAATCGGGCAAAGATTCGGTCCGCGCAATTTCGGTAAGCTTGTTGATAAGACACGCGAATGACTCAAGAGTAGATGCGTTTCTTGAAAGCGCCGTGTACCTGCCCGCGTTTTCCAGAACCTCAAACATGGTACAGTTGTTTTCGGCGGCAATCTGTTCTATGGCGTCAATGGTACGGTCGCCTATCTTGCGCCTCGGCTCATTTATTATTCTGAGCATTCTCTCTCTGTCCGCGTGATTAGCCACAAGCTGAAGATATGCAACGGCGTCTCTGATTTCCTTTCTGTCCGCGAACCTCACGCCGCCAAGCATACGGTAAGGTATCGCGCTCTTGGCAAATGCCCTCTCGATTCCGCTCGACTGCGCGTTTGTTCTGTACAGCACCGCGAAATCCCTGTATTTT
>CASEEB010000203.1 GCA_949286815.1 uncultured Eubacteriales bacterium
GGCTCGGAGGCTGTTATCAGAATACCCACCATTACGGCGATCAGTATGATAAGCGGTATTTTTCTTGACGATGTAAGCTTTGTGCCGATATATGTTCCCATTTGAGTCATTGACGTATCGGCGCCCAGTGAAAACAGACCTATTCCGACGGTCATAAGTATTGCGCCGATAAAAAACGAAATAAATATATCGTTTGGCAGCGGACATATGGTAAACGACAGCAAAAGCACTATCAGGGTAATCGGCATAATTGACAGCAAAGCTTCCTTTACTTTGTCAATTAAGTTAGTGTTTCTAATCAATTTCATATTTTATAATCTACTTCATACTTCTATTATTCTATTTAAAAACTGTTTGGATGTCATACCGAATTTAGACGGTGGGTATCCATGTCATAAATTCGCCGTCCGGAATTTGTTTGCCGGAGGACATATAGTCGGTGAATGTTACGTTTTTCCCGCCTATTGTCGCTTCGGCTATGAAAAAGCGACCGTCAGGTTTTGTGATTTTGAACTCTTCGGGAAGCTTTTTATCCAGAGGATATACCAATTCCGAAAGCGCGTCATCCTGCGCGAGCAGAATTGATCCATATGTATATGCCTCAAAATTATCTCCTTTTCTGTTGGAACCCAACGGCGCGTCATGACGTACTACGGGAATTGAAAATTTGACTTTCAGCACACTTTCGCTGTGGCTTTTACAAAGTACATCCGCGTATTGTCCGGGAGTGCCGTGTATTTCGCGGTCAGGCAATTGAACCGAAAATTCCGGAGTCCATCCGGGAACACGCAGGGAAAGGACAATATCCCGGTCGCTTTTATTTAATAGGTTTACTACGGCTTTTCCGTCCGCCGGGTAATCGCTTATTACTTCTATTCTTACAGAGTCGTCTTCGTATTTCAGGCTTTCGTAAAAGTTGAGCGCGTAGCCCTCCTCACCCGACATCAATGCCGTCTGTGTGAACATGGCAAGCCCGGTAGGACCGTTCGCGGTACAGCAGGACAGGTCAAATCCGTTTATATTAAAGGAATAATTTACCTTGGAGTTTCGCTTACCGTTAAAGCGCGGAAAATACTCAAAGAATCTGCCGTCCGGTCTGATTGCTCCGAGTATAGCGTTGTAAAGGCTGCACTCTATGGCGTCCGCGTATTTGGGGTCGCCTGTCGCTTTGAGAAGATTGAAAGAAAGTCTCATCCAATAGACGGTGACGCAGGTTTCCATCATTAAGTCTATGTCGGGGTTTGTCTGTTCTTTGGCGGTGAGATTCCACTGTTCTCCGGTTCCGGGTCCCAGGTTGTACGGCGCGTCCGCTCCTCCGGAACCCAGCAGGGTTATTTCTTCTTCCTTTACTTTATCCCAGAAAGCAACAGCGGTTCTGAGCGCGTCGGTGTCTGCCGTGGCACGGTAATATTCCACAAGTCCCTCGAAGCACGACATCATTTCGTATGCTTTGGCTATGCTTTCTTTGGGATTTCCGTTATTGCCTATCATGTACGGAGATTTGCCGTTTTTAATCGCTTCAAAAATATTTTCACGTGAGCATGCTCCGCTTTCGATTATATATTTACCGAAGTCGAGCAGTTCTTTGTCCTTTGTGTACATATATGTGCGCATAATGACCTCAAGGATCGATGAGGATTCTATTCCGCAGAATGCCCATCCGGTCTGTGTAATCGGTGTTTTCGGAGGCAGCCCGACCTGCGACGCGGTATAAAGGGCAAGCCTGCGCGCGGCGTTTAAAGCGTCTGCGGAGCCGGTGGCTTCATAATACGACAACAGTCCCATCAAAGCGTATTTGCGTTCCCAAAGGTCAGAGCCGCACGACCCGTTGGGCTGTTTTTCTTCGGGGACGGTTGAAAGATCACCGTTCTCTTTTTGAATCGAAATCATATCATTTGCCGCGTCATCGATTATTTCGCGCAATCCGGCATCCTGAGTATAGCTGTAAATCATGCAGGATGCACGCATGATTTTTCCCCAGAATTCCCCTGTGGCGAACATGTCGGCTTTGTTTCTGAAGTAATCCGCAAGCGCGCGCATGTCAATAACCTTCAGTATGTTTTCCGAAATCAGCTTGATTTGGCTGTCGAATATTCCGTCGGTTTTAAGAAGTTTGGTATCTATCACATTCAGTTTATTCGATGTTTTCATTTTATTGCCATCCTTTCACGGGCATATTCATTTTGCCTTGATAAATTCGCTGTCGTACGCGAAATTTATATAATTTTTCTCATTTCATTATACTATAAAAAAAATTGTTTGTAAAGTATTTTAACGAAATAATTTTTATAAACTTTTAGTTTAAAATAAAACATAAGATTTAATACAGGAATTTGATTTTGAATTCTGTATTGTTTTGCACCTCTTGACAACCTCATATAAATATGCTATAATATGACAGATTTAAAATGTGTTTCTGAATATGATTTATTTGTAATGATTACAGACGATTAACGGAAAGGTTCGGTTAACTTTTTATGAAAAATTCGGAAAAAACAATGGATAAAATTGTTGCCCTGTGCAAGACGAGGGGCTTTATTTTTCCCGGCTCCGAGATATACGGCGGTCTTGCCAATTCATGGGATTACGGTCCGCTTGGCGTTGAATTCAAAAACAATGTAAAAAAAGCCTGGTGGGAAAAATTTGTAAGGCAGTGCAAATACAACGTGGGACTTGACAGTGCCATTATAATGAATCCGCAGACATGGGTGGCGTCGGGTCACTTGGGCGGATTTTCCGATCCGCTTATGGACTGCAAGGTTTGTCACGCGCGGCACCGGGCGGACAAGCTTATTGAGGACTACGCGTATCAGAATAATCTCGACGTCAATCCGGCGGGTTGGAGCGACGATGAAATGTACAGTTATATTAAAGACAACCATATAGCTTGTCCTGACTGCGGAAGCTGTGATTTTACAGGAATCAGAAAATTCAACCTTATGTTTAAAACTTTCATAGGGGTTACGGAAGATTCGGCAAGTACGGTCTATCTGCGTCCCGAAACCGCGCAGGGTATATTTGTTCAGTTTAAGAATGTGGCAAGAACAACGCGAAAAAAACTGCCTTTCGGCGTGGGTCAGATAGGAAAGTCTTTCAGAAATGAAATAACTCCCGGAAACTTTGTGTTCAGAACCAGAGAATTTGAGCAGATGGAGCTTGAGTTTTTCTGCAAGCCCGGAACCGATATTGAATGGTTCAAATACTGGAGAGGTTATTGCGAGAAATTTTTGCTTGATCTGGGCATGACAAAGGAAAACATAAGACTCAGAGACCACAGCCCGGAGGAGCTTTGCTTCTATTCAAAGGGAACTACCGATATAGAATTTCTTTTCCCGTTCGGTTGGGGTGAGCTGTGGGGAATAGCCGACCGCACGGATTATGACCTCAAACAGCATCAGGCTACGAGCGGAGAGTCTATGGAATATTTTGATCCGGAGACGAATGAGAAGTATATCCCTTACGTGATTGAGCCGTCATTGGGCGCTGACCGCGTGGCGCTCGCGTTTCTGTGCGACGCTTACGATGAGGAAGTTATAGACAGCGAAAAGAATGATGTTCGCACCGTGCTTCATTTGCATCCGGCGCTTGCTCCGGTAAAAGCGGCGGTTTTGCCTCTTTCCAAAAAGCTTTCCGAAAACGCCGAGAAAATATATCTTGAGCTGTCTAAATACTACAACGTGGAATTTGACGAAACAGGGTCTATCGGAAAAAGATACCGCCGTCAGGACGAGATAGGCACTCCTGTGTGCATAACCTATGACTTCGAGTCCGAGAATGACGGCTGTGTTACCGTCCGCGACAGAGACAGCATGAAGCAGGAGAGAATTCCGGTCGGCGAACTGAAGTCTTATATTGATAAGCTGATTGATTTTTGATGTTACTTTTCTCTTTGATTGACGCTTATGGAATTTGAGTATTATTTTTGCCAACAAGACGCAAAAGATTTGTCGGAGAAATTTTTATGGTATACAGAAAATGATATAGGAAGCGTGACCTTTGAGGGAATATTTATGAAAGATGGCTTTTTTATTGACTTTAATCAGTGTGCCGATAATTTTTAAAAAAGCTCACGAAGCGGTGAAGACCGGATTTGTGGCGGAAAGAGCGCTTCCGGTTTATATTTTCTATACACTTCCAAAACCTGTAGTAATAAAATTTTTGCGGAGAAACAAAATTATTGAATTTTTTTCTCCGACAAGAAACCGGGCGTTTGCTTTTGAGAAGGAGTTGAATTCGTTCGGATTTTATACTTGTGATATGACTTGAGATAAGTCTACTTGTTTGAAGCGGCTGTTTATTCGTGGTTTGTTTTTGTTCTCCGTGCATTCGTGATAAGTATGAATTCATAACTTACTTGATTGCGCAGTCCCTTGTAGGTCAAGCCATTGAGTTGATGTGCGGTTAAAGTTTTGGTCAGGCTTTTTCAAAAGCTTGCGGGGTCAAGGGCGAGTAGCCCTTGTCTCTTTTTTGGGGACAAATTCGCTGTAAAGTGTAAAAAACTCTTGACATTTTGCCTTAAATGTATTACAATAATTATATATGCCCAAAATATAAACATAGCCGAGGATTTGTTTGAATGTTTAAAAGTATGACGGCTTTCGGAAGATTCAAGGACGTGGTGCGGGACAAGGAAATTACGGTAGAGATAAAGTCTGTCAACAGCCGTTTTTTTGAGTGCCAGACCAGGCTTCCGAGAGCGTATTCTCACCTTGAGCAAAGAATAAAGCCATATTTTATATCCAGAGGAGTTTCAAGAGGAAAAATAGAGGTAAATGTTACGGTAAACGGTGAGTGTGCCGACCGGGAGGATATAGAGCTTAACCGTACGTTCGCCGAGAAATACATTTCGGTGCTCAGACAGCTGAAAAGCGAGTTTAATCTTTCGGGAGAGATCAGCGTTTCCGATGTCGCGAAGAATCAGGATGTTTTTTTGTTTGTAAAGCCCGAACCCGACGAGGAAAATGACTGGAATGACCTGCTTAATGTTCTGTCGGTTGCCGTGGACAAATTTCTCGACAGCAGAAAACAGGAGGGAGAGCGGATAGAGCTTGATATTTCCGAAAAGCTGAAAAATCTCAGGCAAACCGAAAGCAGGATAAAATCCCTTTCATCCTCGGAGATTGAAGGGTACAGAAAGACTTTGGAGGATAAGATAAAGGCGGTGCTCGCCGACAACAGTATAACCTTAGATGAAAGCCGGATACTGACCGAATGCGCAATATTTGCCGACAGGGTGTCCATTGACGAGGAACTTGTAAGACTTGAATCTCATTTCTGCGCTTTTGAGAATTTTTTGCTTTCGGGTGAACCGGTCGGAAGAAGTCTCGATTTTTTACTTCAGGAGATTAACCGTGAGATAAATACAATAGGCTCAAAGTGTTCAAACGCGGAAATTTCACATCTTGTTGTTGAATTCAAAACCGAGGCCGAGAAAATAAGAGAGCAGATACAGAATATTGAGTAAGTCTTCTGCGTAATATGAGAGGATTAATATATGAAATTTATCAATATAGGGTACGGGAATATGGTAGCGGCGGAGCGTATAGTGGCGCTTGTCAGCCCGGATTCCGCGCCCATTAAAAGAATCATACAGGATGCCAAGGACTCCGGAAGAGTAATAGACGTGACATGCGGAAGAAAGACAAGGGCGGTTATTATCACCGATTCGGATCATGTAATACTTTCCGCGCTTCAGGGCGAGACGATTGCAAACAGACTTTACGATGACAGCATAGCTGATGACGATGAGGAAGAAGCCGAAAACTGACGGAAGGTCGATTAATTCTTTTATTTATATTCACACCCAACCAACAAGAACAGAACGCATAACGGAGGTTTAATTATGCTTTACCCAACAATAGATGAATTGACAAGAGGAAAATTCAATCGCTACGAGCTTTCTCTGGCGACCGCAAAGTGCGCGAGAATTATCACAAACGAATATGTAAGACAAAGAGAAGAAGCGGAAAGAGCCGTGACGGGAAACAAGGAGACCGACAGACCTATCAATACGATGATAGACAGAGAATTAAGAGACGACAAGGCTGTTAAAATAGCTATCCGTAAAATATACGAAGGAGAATACATTATAGTCAGAAGACCCGAAGGATATTATGACCAATTAAACGCCGAGGAGGAAAACGCGGCGGCTGAGGGCGACGCCGTGTCGGAAATATCTGATGTAACGGATTTTTCCGATGAAACTGAAACAGAAGACGATATAACGGATGTAAATGATTCCGAAGACGATGAAGACGGGGAGAGGGAAGAGTAAGTCGGATAATCGTAGGAACGCGGCGGACTATAAATAAGTTTACGGTGAGGGTGGTTTTATGTCTGATAACGAGTATAAGTCATATGAATACGCGTCGGTATATTTGCTTGACAACCCCTACAGCATAGATACCACATACGACTATTTTATTCCGTACGAGCTTCGCGCGGACGTATACAGAGGAGTGTTTGTGACTGTTCCGTTCGGCAGAGGCAACCGCAAGCACATGGCTTTGGTAGACAGTCTGTGCAGAGCTCCGTCCGTCAAAAATGTAAAGCCTGTTGTTTCGGTCTGCAAGGACAGGACGGCGCTCTCGGAAGAGATAATGCAGCTTTGCCGGTACATGAAAGAACAGGTTTTGTGTACCGTGGGAGACGCGGTAAGATGTGCCGTTCCTTCGGCGATACTCGGAAAGCTGTCAGAATATTATTATCCGGCACCGGGCAGGCAGCCGGACGGCTCCGCGGGTTTTTCTCCGGCGGATTTATTTGTTTATAACTATATAGTATCCCGCCCGTATGTGGGAATAGATACGCTTAAGAGTAAATTCGGCGCGTCAGCCTCGCTTTCTTCAGTAAAAAAGCTTGTTGAAAAAGGATATGTCTGCAAGGAGCTTAAAACCGGGGAAGCCTGTGCGGGAGCGTATGAAAATTATTACAGAGCGGTATGCGGCGCGGATAAATTCAGGCGGATAATTGACAAATCGGCGGATGTAAAGATATCCTCGGAGAAGCAGAAAGAGGTTCTGGGGTTATTGGTTGAAAGCTCAAAGGAGCTCAGTGCCAAAGAAATTATGCAATTGACCGGAGCCACCGTAAGTCAGATAAAGGCTCTTGTGGACAAAGGACTTGTGAGCAAAACCGCAAAGAGGAAATTCAGAGAATCTTTTTGCGGTATACCTGACGAAAAGATAAATATAACGCTCAATTCAGAGCAACAGACGGCGTTTGAGGAGATAAAAAAGAGTATACATTCGGGTAAAGCCGAGGCGGCGCTGCTTTTCGGTGTCACCGGTAGCGGAAAGACCAATGTAATGATGAAAGCGATAGAGGAAAGTATAAATAACGGCCGCGGCGTTATATTGCTTTTGCCCGAAATCGCGCTCACGCCTCAGACCGTTGGGAAATTTTATTCGTATTTCGGAGACAGAGTGGCTCTCGTGCATTCCGGACTGTCTGCCGGAGAGAGACAGGACGCATACGAAAGGATAGCTTCCGGAGATGCCGATATCGTGATAGGAACAAGGTCCGCGGTATTTTCCCCCGTAAAAAATCCCGGACTGTTTATAATTGACGAGGAGCACGAGTCGACATATAAGTCCGAGACCTCACCGAAATATCACGCAAGGGATATAGTGCGTTGGAGATGTGCTTATAACGGCGCGGTAATGCTTTTATCGTCCGCGACGCCCTCTGTCGAGAGCTACACAAAAGCGGCGGAAGGAAAGTATAAACTTTTGCGTCTGAAGAACCGATACGGCAACGCGACGTTGCCGGAGGTTGTAATAAACGATATGAGGAATGAGGACGCCTTAAGACGTTCGCCTCTGAGCGCCCGCCTCGTCAGCGAGCTTAAACGCGTGACGGATGAGGGAGATCAGGCAATCCTGTTCCTTAACCGCCGCGGATACAATACAATGATAAGCTGTAAAAGCTGCGGGGAGGTAATTACATGT
>CASEEB010000204.1 GCA_949286815.1 uncultured Eubacteriales bacterium
TGCCGCCGGGTCTCCCTTGGGCATAAGGTGCATCTGCATCAGAACACTTCTGGTAAGATATTTACACTTTTCCGCTTCTTCTCTGGTTATCTGCGGTATAATCGCGCCTGACCGCAGTTTCATTGTATTTTTCAAAACTATCCTCCCGACAACTGTTTTTCGGGGGTTTTAATAGCTTATTTCCCGTATTAACAGCATCAATTTCATTTTTTATAAATAAAACCCGGCGCCGGTGTACAGAAATACGCCGTTGTTACATCGCATAATTAATAAGGGCAAATGCATATCGGAAAAGCAATCAGCCCCACAAATTATTTTGTTATACAATTTCTTCGGAAAAAAACCGCCTCTGTAAACACCGGTTGCCTTTTAGTTATATAATCCATATATGGCAACAAAAAACGACATTAAGTAATTAAATATTTACACTATATATCAAACCGAACTGCGGACATTGTATGCAGTCCGAAAATATTATTCTTTTGAAGTTCTTTACGCTGTATGTTAAATACCGCGGGCAGAACAATATTTGCCTGATTTTTTCACGCTGTAACAAAGCTGAGTACGAAGCCACGGACAGTTTTACGTCAGTAAAACTGCCGTATACAGCAAGTAAAATAATATTTGTTCGATTTCTTCACGCTGTATACAAAACTGCGGCATACAGCACGCAAAACAGTATTTAATGGAGTCCTATATGCTGTATGCAATGCTGCTATGCAATGCTGTATACATTATACCATAAACTGACTCTATTTACAATAGTTTTTTGAAAAAAACAAAAATAGCCGATGATACGGAATTTTATGTAAATTTTGTTTGTTGCTCGATATTTTATAAAAAGACCCACACGGAAAAAACTTTATGAGTTGTTTCCGTGTGGGTTAAATTTAACCTACGTTAAAGACATCTATTATTTATTTGCGGTAACGACCGGCAAATCAGCCGAGCTTACCCTGATTTATTTTAATACCGGGACCCATTGTGGAAGCAATGACGCAGCTTTTAATATACTGACCCTTAGCGGCAGCCGGTCTTGCTTTGATTATGGCTCCGAGAAGCGTATCAAAGTTCTGCTGAAGCTTTTCGGCTCCGAACGATGCTTTACCGATGGGGCAGTGGATAATATTGGTCTTATCAAGACGGTACTCTATCTTACCTGCCTTTGCTTCGTTTACCGCGCGGACAACGTCGGGAGTAACGGTACCTGCCTTGGGGGAGGGCATAAGTCCCTTGGGTCCGAGCACCTTACCCAGACGACCGATGACGCCCATCATGTCCGGGGAAGCGATAACAACATCAAAATCAAACCAGTTTTCGTTCTGAATCTTTTCGGCATATTCCGCGCCGCCGGCGTAATCGGCACCCGCGTCAAGAGCCGCCTGAACATTGTCGCCTTTGGCGAAGACAAGCACTTTTACGGATTTACCGGTTCCGTTGGGGAGCACAACCGCTCCTCTTACCTGTTGGTCCGCGTGACGGGAGTCGACACCCAAGCGAACATGAACCTCAATGGTCTCATCAAATTTTGCCTTTGAAGTCTGACAAACAAGAGCCAAAGCCTCGGAGGGATCGTACAGTTTATTTTTTTCAATCAATTTTACGCTGTCTGCGTATTTCTTACCCATTTTAGCCATTTTTCACATACCTCCTCAGTCTTCGACCACAACGCCCATTGAACGAGCCGTACCGGCAATCATGCTCATTGCGGCTTCAATCGAGCCTGCGTTAAGGTCGGGCATTTTTGTCTCTGCGATTTTTCTTACCTGCTCTTTTGTGAGCTTGGCAACCTTGGTTTTGTTGGGCTTGTCAGAACCCGATTCAATACCTGCCGCTTTCTTTATAAGCACGGGAGCAGGCGGTGTTTTCGTGATAAATGTAAAGGACCTGTCCGCGTATACCGTGATTACGACAGGAATTATAAGACCTATATCGTTTTTGGTTCTTTCGTTAAATTCTTTGGTAAATACAGGAATTGCAACGCCGTACTGACCGAGCGCCGGACCTACAGGGGGCTGAGGAGTAGCTTTGCCTGCGGGCAACTGCAATTTAATGTAACCCATAATCTTTTTAGCCATAATAATTACACCTCCAATAGTGGTATTTCTACGGGAATTGAAAAATTTTTCCCTCCCACTTTATGTGCAAACGCACGTTAAACGCTTTCCGATATTCTCGACATGTAAGCGTTTAAAAAAGACATTTTAAACAAAAAGTTTTTTATACGCGCGATTTGAGCTTCAGCATGGACGCGTTAAGCTCGACCGGCATATCTCTTCTTCCGCGCTTCACCAGCACGGTCACGGTTTTGAGGTCATCCGAGATAGACTGAACGGTTCCGTCATATCCTTCAAACAATCCGCTTATAACCTCGACCTCGTCCCCGACTTTAAATGAAAGCTGAACCTTGACGTCCTCAATGTTCATATCGATGACCTCTTTATCCGAAAGCGGAGTGGGACGCGAGCCGGGACCGACAAAGCCCGTGACGCCCGTAATATTTCTTACGGCGTGCCAACTTTCATCCGTCATAATCATTTTAATAAAGACATAACTCGGAAAAATCTTTATCTCTTCGGTTTTTTCCTTGTCTCCGTCTTTTTCGATAACCGTTTCCACGGGAATTTTTATATCGTAAATAAGATTTCCCAGACCGCGGTTTTCGACAATTTTCTCAAGGCTTGTTTTTACCTTGTTTTCGTACCCCGAATAAGTGTGCGCAACATACCATTTCAGGCCTACGTTCATCTCATCAATATCACTCATATTACAGTAACTCCGTTTATTTACACCCTATCAAAATTATCTGCTGAAAAGTGATGCAAGACCTATAATTCCACTGCTGAAAGCGAAATCAAGCAAACCTACAAGTACGGCTACCGCGACACAAATCACAATAACGACAAGAAAATTCTTGCGTGTCTGTTCTTTTGGTGACCAAATGATTTTGTGCAGTTCGTTCTTTACGGAACGGAGGAACGCTCCGAGCTTAACTCTGTTTTTAATTATCAGGACTACGGCAATTACAATAATTACGCCGCCGATAACAAGGTTTACCACAAGCTCGGTGATGTTGCTCTCGCCTTCTTCTCCGGTTCCCGTTGTGGTTTCCGCGCCTGAGGTGGTCTCCGTTGCGGTTTCCGACTCATCCTCGGTTGCCGCCGTCGTTGAGTCTTCGGAGCTTTCCTCGGTTACCGCTTCGCTTTGCTGATCAGATACCGATTCTTCTTCTGCGGCAAAAGCATTAACTGTAAAAAAAGAGAGCATTAAAATTACAGACAAGAACAGGGCGACCAGACTTCTGCTGTTTCTGACAGTCATTTTAACCACCCTCCGCTTCACTTTGTTTCTTTGTGAAGAGTGTGCTTGCGGCAGAACTTGCAGTATTTTTTAAGTTCCAATCTGTCCGGATCATTCTTCTTATTTTTCTTTGTGTCATAATTTCTCTGCTTGCATTCGGTGCAGGCAAGAGTAATTTTGACTCTTACGTCATTAGCCATGATTTCGGCACCTCCCGTTTAAAATTTATTTGACAGCCAAACTGTCCGTGTACCTCCCTCTGACAGGAATGTCCGTTTGCGCGCCGGACATAACAAAAAAGCCTTGTTTACAGAGGTAAATTAATTATACCACTTTAAGGAAAGCTTGTCAAGAGTTTTTTAATAAAATTTAAAATATGTTATTTCAATTCAAAAAGTAAGCTTTAAGCTAACAAAATTGAAAAGACAAGGGCAAAAGTGTTGACAACACAAGCCTGTTGTGCTATACTAATTGCATATAATTATACTATAATGTAGCCTTTTGGGTTTATTAACCAAGAGGGCTCAACAGTCATATACAGGAAAGGCGGTAATATACTTGACGCTTGATAAACTTCAGATCGGACAAAGCGGTGTAATCACGGCGGTAGGCGGCGCCGGCGCATTGCGCAACAGGCTGTTGGATATGGGTCTTATACCAAAGACAAAGGTGACGTTGCGAAAGGTGGCTCCTCTGGGCGACCCCATAGAAATACTTATAAGAGGGTATGTTCTTACTATACGGAAAGAAGAAGCCAGGGAAATTACTGTTGAATTATGCGATAAAAATCATAAGCAATAGACACTAAGCTTTTTAATTACAAGTAAAATTAAAAAAGCTTAAATATAAGGAGTTGCAATTTAATCTATGATATTTGCATTGGTGGGAAATCAGAACTGCGGAAAAACGACTCTTTTCAATCAGCTTACCGGGTCAAATCAGCATGTCGGAAATTTTCCGGGGGTTACGGTTGACCAGAAAATCGGAACTATTTTGTCCGCGAAGGATTCAAGCGTAGTTGATCTTCCCGGAATATATTCGCTGAGACCTTATACGAACGAGGAAATAGTCACACGAGACTTTATATTGAATGAAAAGCCGGACGGAATAATCAACATAATAGACGCGACCAATATAGAAAGAAATTTATATCTGACGCTTCAGCTTCTTGAAATGAACGTACCTCTCGTTATCGCGCTTAATATGATGGATGAGGTCAGGGCTAACGGGGGTTCGGTCAATATTCAGGATTTTTCAAAAAGAATGGGCGTGCCGGTTGTGCCGATATCCGCGGCTAAAAACGAGGGGGTTTCGGAATTGGTGGATGTGGCGGTAAATACCGCCCAAAACAAACTGCTTCCCAAAGTGCGGGATTTCTGCGGTGACGGACCGGTACACAGATGCATTCATTCGGTATCCCATATGATAGAAGACCACGCCCGCGCGTGCGGAATGTCTCCGAGATTTGCCGCTACCAAAATGGTGGAGGGAGACGAGGCTGTCATATCGCGCCTTAAGATCAATCAGAATGAAAAAGAGTTGCTTGAGCATACGATAAAGGAAATGGAAAACGACAGCGGAATGGACAGAAACGCGGCGCTTGCCGATATGAGATATACATTTATTGAAAGCGTGTGCAGAGATACCGTTGTCAGGTGCCAGGAGAGCAAGGAATATCTGAGAAGCCAAAAAATAGACCGTATCCTTACCGGTAAATATACCGCTATACCGGTTTTCATTGCCGTCATGTGCCTGATTTTCTGGCTGACATTTGACCTTGTAGGCGGTACTTATTCGGACCTTTTGTCGCTGGGAATAGACCATCTGACAGACCTCGCGGATGTGTGGCTGACACAATACGGCATAAACGAGATAGTACATAGTCTGATAATTGACGGAATATTTGCGGGCGTGGGAAGTGTTCTGAGTTTTTTGCCGATTATAATTGTCCTGTTTTTCTTTCTTTCGATAATGGAGGATACGGGCTATATGGCACGCGTCGCCTTTGTTATGGATAAGCTTCTGAGAAATATAGGATTGTCGGGAAAAAGCTTTGTCCCGATGCTTATCGGGTTCGGATGCTCGGTTCCCGCGGTCATGGCGACCAGAACTCTATCGAGTGAGCGAGACCACCAAATGACCGTAATGCTCATACCGTTTATGTCATGCTCGGCGAAAATCCCCATCTATTCGGTTTTTGCGGCGGCATTTTTCCCGTCCCACAAAGCGTTGGCTATGATATGCCTGTATTTCGGCGGAATTCTTGTCGGTATTCTGTTTGCCCTGTTACTCAAAACTACCGCGTTCAGAGGCAAGCCGATCCCGTTCGTTATGGAGCTTCCGAATTACCGGTTCCCTTCTTTCAAAAGCGTAATTCTGCTTATGTGGGAAAAAGCAAAGGACTTTTTCCAGAAAGCTTTTACCGTAATTTTCGTCGCGTCGGTGATAATCTGGTTTTTACAGACATTTGACCTCAGGTTCAACCGGGTAGAATCCACGTCGGACAGTTTGCTTGCGATGATAGGCAGATTTATCGCTCCGGTTTTTGCGCCGCTTGGGCTTGGAAATTGGCAGACCGCTACATCTTTGATAACCGGTCTTTCCGCAAAAGAAGCGGTCGTGAGTACATTGGCGGTTCTGAACGGCGTGAGCGTATCGGAGCTCGGCGGTGTTCTCGGGAGTATGTTTACTACATCCTCCGCCGTAAGTTTTCTCACGTTTACGCTGCTTTACACTCCGTGTGTGGCGGCTATTGCGACTATAAAGCGGGAGACGAAATCTACCGCAAAAACTCTTGGGATTGTATTTTTGCAATGCGCCGTGGCTTGGATAGTCGCGTTTTTGGCGTATAATATCTGTGAGCTCATTTTGCATACAACATAATGCAATCAATTAAATACTGTTTTACTTGCTGTATGCCGCAGTTTTACTTACGTAAAACTGTCCAGGGTTTTGTATACAGCGTGAAGAAATCGAACAAATATTATTTTACGTGCTGTATGCCGCAGTTTTACTGACGTAAAACTGTCCAGGGTTTTGTATACAGCGTGAAGTAATCAAACAAATATTATTTTACTTGCTGTATACCGCAGTTTTGCTCCCGCAAAACTGTCCAGGGTTTTGTATACAGCGTGAAGAAATCGAACAAATATTATTTTACTTG
>CASEEB010000205.1 GCA_949286815.1 uncultured Eubacteriales bacterium
AATAATTACGGCTATGACCGACCGTGAAATATCGTCTATTATGGAAGACCTGTTCGTCGATGACGCGGTTGACATACTCTCGGAGCTTCCCGCCAACATAGTACACCGGATAATGAAAAACACCACTTCCGAAACACGTGCGGAAATAAACAGGTTTCTTTCTTATCCCGAAGACAGCGCGGGAAGCGTCATGACCGCCGAATTTATAGACCTCAGAGCCAATATGACATGTGCCCAGGCAATCGAACACATAAGGCGAACCGGTGTTGACAAAGAGACCGTATATACCGCGTACGTCACAGATGAAAGCCGTATACTTAAGGGTACGGTTTCTTTTAAAGATCTGCTCTTCTCTTCTCCGGAAGAAACGGTTTCCGAAATAATGGATGACAGTCTTATTTTCGCTTATACTCTTGATGACAAGGAGACTGTTGCACAGACTATCTCAAAATATGACCTTTTGGCGTTACCGGTAGTCGATAAGGAAAAACGACTTGTCGGTATCGTCACGGTTGACGACGCTCTTGACGTCATCAAGGAAGAGACGACAGAAGACATTGAAAAAATGGCGGCAATTGTTCCTACGGATAAGCCCTATATGAAAACCGGGGTCTTTGAGACCTGGAAAAAGCGTATTCCGTGGTTGCTTTTGCTTATGATTTCAGCGGTATTTACAAGTACAATTATTACCCATTATGAAAACGCTATCGGCACATACGCGATTCTGACCGCGTTTTTCCCGATGCTCATGGACACCGGCGGCAACGCGGGCAGCCAATCATCGGTTACCATTATCCGTGGGCTCTCGTTGGACGAGATCCAGACAAAGGATTTTTTCAAGGTGCTTTGGAAAGAGTTCAGAGTGTCAATTCTCTGCGGCGTCTGTATTTTTGCGGCATGTTTTATAAAAACAATATTGATCGATTTTCGCCTGCAAGCAACTACCCTGCTTGACAACGGCACCGTGCAGAACAACATTGTAATTGCCGTCATTATCAGTATAACCGCTTTCTTCGCGGTAGTTTTCGCAAAGATAATCGGTACTATCCTTCCCATAGGCGCAAAAAGAATAGGTCTTGACCCCGCCGTAATGGCTTCTCCTTTCATCACTACCATTGTAGACACTGTGACTCTGATAATATACTTTACCATCGCTTCGCATGTACTTCACTTCTGACAATTTCGGCCTATGTATAAATGCTCTTTTTGATATATAAAACATGCATATCAATTCGGAATTTCAGTGGTTGACTTAAAAAATAAATACTGTTCATCATGCTCTCTTTTGCAGATATTGTATTTTATTATTTATTACCACTGTCACTTGACTTTTTCTTTATTTCGGATTATAATATAATTGTTTGCCCTTCAGAAAAAATATAATAACAAAGTCATCGGAGATCGTGTATCGCAATACACCAAAAAGATTTTTAATCTTGGATCGGAAAAGATGTCGGGTGCGCCCGTTTATTGTTACAATAATCGGGCGCACTTTTTAGAGTAATTTATTTTAAAACATATTAATCATTGCAGGAAAGGTAAATCATATTATTTGAAAGGAATGATATGCATATGAATTCAACCGCTTTATTTGCGAAAACTCCTCCGCTCAAACTCTTTTTTATAGCGGCAATTCCGGGAGCTGTCAGCATGTTTGCTTCAGCTCTGTATCAAACAATTGACGGAGCCTTTGTCGGCCACTTTCTGGGGTCTACGGCGTTCGCCGCCATTAATCTCGCCATGCCGTTTGCTATCATAAACTTCTCGCTTGCCGACCTTATAGGTGTCGGATCATCGGTTCCTATATCCATATGTCTGGGTCGAAAGCAGGAAAAAGAAGCCAACAATATATTCACCTGCGCATGTCTTATGATAATTGCCGCGGGTATAATAATCGGCGGTATTCTGTTCGCCGCGGCGCCTTTGCTGATCCGCCTTATGGGGGCTGACGGTGAATTCGCGGACCTTGCGGTGAAATACCTAAGAGTATACGCGATCTGCTCACCGGTTACAACAATTGTGTTCGCGACCGACAACTACCTGCGTATATGCGGATATATCCGCGGAAGTATGTTCTTGAACATACTTATGTCGGTATTGAGCGCCGTTCTTGAATTTTTATTTCTCGGAGTCTTTAAATTCGGTATATGGGGCGCGTCATTGGCTACCTGTCTGGGAATGATAATCTGCGCTGTCATAGCGATGATTCCGTTTTTGAGAGGAAAAGCCCTGCTCAGATTCTGCAAACCCAAATTCAATGCCGAAATAATCAAGCAGATAATAAGCCGAGGCAGCCCAAACTTCTTAAATAACATTGCCGGAAGAATAACGTCAATTTTTATGAACGCAATACTTGTCCGCTTGGGCGGTGAGACGGCCGTATCGGTTTACGGCGTGCTGATGTATACGGACGGTTTCGTACAGCCGCTTCTGTACGGAATGTGTGACTCTCTTCAGCCGGCGGTAGGATACAACTGGGGAGCAGGCAAATTCAAAAGAGTCAGTTCAATAGAAAAGTGCTGCTTTACCGCAAGCGGTATAGTCTCGGTTCTCTCTGTCTTCATTATCGCGCTTTTTCCCGAACAGATAACTCTGCTGTTTGTGTCGGACGCCAGCGAAGAGGTTTTGAAATTATCGGTATTCGCGTTAAGACTATTCTCACTTTCTTATATCACAAGATGGATATCATTCGCCACTCAAAGCTACATGCTTGCGATTGAGAAATCGCTGTTCGCATCGATAATTTCCGTTTCTACCGCGCTGATCTTCCCGGTAATTCTCATATTCGCGTTGTGGCCGTTCGAGCTCACTGGAATCTGGCTTAACTTTGCGGGAACATCATTGCTTGCCGCAATACTTTCCCTGTTTATCTTGAGAAAACAAAACCGCGATATTAAAAAACGTATATCATCAGAAACAGAAAGCACGGCAAATTCAGACTGAAAAAAATAAAGACACTACAGATCACCAAGATAATCGTACCCAAGGACCAACGCTATATTTCTCACTATGAAAAAGACCGATAAAAACAAGAACACGGCGATTTTCATATATTTCGATATGTATAGGACTCTGTCTTTACCGCGGATTATAGAAATTAGCGAGGAAATGTCATAGTATATAAATACAACACTTAAGAACACAACAAAAGCATTGCACTTTACGGCTTCCGATATGTCAAGCCTCATCAGCGCGGCAATTGATCTGGTTCCCCCGCAGATGGGACAGTAGATATGAAACAAAAGGGTGCTGGGGCATTTGGTAAAAAGGCTCAAAATATGCAATTCATTATGGCTGACTGTAAAATTTCTGAAGACTACCGTAATGATAGCCATTATCAGAACCGTAGCATTTAAAATCAGATATGTTTTGAGTCTTTTTCTCATTATATCATGCGAATTATCAACATCCATTTTGACAGTTCTGACCTTTCCATAAAGTGATTTAATTATAACTTTATTTTGTATATATATCATTAATATTTTATGAATATTT
>CASEEB010000206.1 GCA_949286815.1 uncultured Eubacteriales bacterium
CGAAAACGCAATTATAAAAATAATTCTGACTTGCTTTGAGAGAACTTTTATAAAAGCCCGATAAAAGCAAAAAACCGGCGAAAGCCGGCTGTACCATTGTTTTTATGCTTCGGATAAAAATCCGGGAAGCAGTAACAACAAACAATACAGGATAGCTCTCCATCTTTTTGACTGAATACAGTCACGATTGACGGTCAAAGTGACAGTCAAGATGACAGTCAAACGGCTATGAACCGGTTGACCGGCAAGGACTCTTGCCCAAAGAGACCAAGCCTCGGCGTTTTACCCTCGTTGTGCCTCCTTTGACGGCTTGGGCAGCCTTGAAGACAAACGGTGGCAATACGCACCTCTACCTATAGTATATGTTCTGTATTTATTGTGCGACAGATTTCTGTCTTTACATTTATAATATCACATCTTTTTTGTTTTGTCAAATACTATTTTTTAAAAATATATACAAAGTTATATGAATGTTTTGCATATATTATGTGCATATATAACATCGGCTAATGATTTGAATTTGCTTTTGCAAATTGTTAAACATTTTTACAAAATTTATTTTATGATAACCTTGACTTTTATGACCGTTATGGTATAATGTATACAGAGTATTGCATACAGCGTGGCGAAATCAATTAAATACTGTTAACGTGCTGTATGCCGCAGTTTTGCGAATGCAAAACTGTCCGGGTTTTGCATATAGGGTAAAGAAATCAATTAAATACTATTTTTAGTGCTGTATGTCACAGATTTGTGGGTGCAAAACTGTCAGTGCAGTGTCCCTGTTGTATAACGGCATATAAAATGTAGAGAAGTGTACTGCCTTTTGTATTCAACCGGACATGCCTGTATGTGGCACAGGTTAAAACAGACAGGTTAAGTAAGACATTTTTTAATATAAATACGTTCGGTTATGACGAACAATCAGCTTTTTAATGTAAGAATTTGTTTATTCGGGAAAGGAATATGGATTTTGTGCGGGGAAAACAATGACAGGGAAGTAATATTGAACGAAAAAATTCCTACCGAGCTGCGCACCTCGGATTTTTACTATGATTTGCCGGAGGAGCTGATCGCTCAGCATCCGCAGGAAAAAAGAGACGAGAGCCGCCTGATGGTGCTCGACCGAAAAAACGGGAGTTTGGCGCACCGGCATTTTTATGACATAACCGAATATCTTGAGCCGGGAGATGTACTGGTGATTAATGATTCTAAGGTTATACCGGCAAGAATTTACGGCAATGTTCTCGGCAGGGATGAAGCGGTATTGGAACTTTTGCTTTTGCGCCAGAGAGAGCTTGACGTGTGGGAATGCCTGGTGAAGCCCGGCAAAAGGGCAAGGCACGGCATGAAGCTTGTGTTCGGCGGAGGCATTCTGACCGGAGAGGTCTTGAAAATCACCGAAGACGGAAACCGTTATATTAAATTTGATTATGACAGGCAAAAATACGAGAATATTTACAATATATTGAGTGAGATAGGGCTTATGCCTCTGCCTCCGTATATAAAAGAACAGCTCGCCGACAACAGCAGGTATCAGACGGTTTACGCAAGGGAGGAAGGCTCTGCCGCCGCTCCTACCGCCGGACTTCACTTTACAAAGGAACTGCTTGAAAAGATTTCGCGGAAAGGCGTCGTCGTGGCGCCCGTAATGCTGCATGTGGGGCTCGGCACTTTTCGACCGGTAAAAGAAGAACGAATTGATTCTCATGTTATGCATACCGAATATATTTCGGTTTCCAAGCAAAGCGCGGACCTAATTAATGAAAGAAAAAAGGCGGGCGGAAGAATAGTATGTGTGGGAACCACAAGCTGCCGCACAATTGAAAGCGCGGCGGACGATGCGGGAGTGATTCACCCTGTATCGGGAGATACCGGAATATTTATTTATCCGGGATACAGATTCAAGGCGGTTGACGCGCTGATAACGAATTTTCATCTGCCCGAAAGCACGCTTATCATGCTTGTTTCGGCTTTTTACAGCCGTGAAAAAATCATGGAAGCGTACAGAACGGCGGTTCAAGAGCGGTATCGGTTTTTCTCGTTCGGGGACGCAATGTTTATTTTTTAGGATGAAGAAATCATGCAATATCTGTTAAACTTGCTGTAAATTGCGGCTATTCTTGTGAAGGGGTAAATGTAATGAAAAAAACTATTGGTGTAAATACTGGAACATGTTTATAAACGCTGATGGAATTGCGGGCAGATTTGAATACAGTGGTTGTTACTTTGATGATTTGGAAACCGGAGATGCGTTTTGTTATATGTTTGACGCTAAGGCGAAACCGATGTTTGATGATGAGTGGTTTGATAAAAACAGACAGGAAAACATTAAAAATCGAATTGTTGAATCAGATATGGATTAAATACCGGAAGTGCGACGAAAGATTTTAAAATGACGATACTTAAAATGATTTAAAATAGCCTCGGCTTGTTTTCGTATCATTCGCAAAATTAAACAAAAATTAAGCTTTTCTCCTATTGAAATAAGACGTGTGATGGTGTATAATAGCAACGGTAGTCCGCGCGTTATTGCGTTGGAGTATTACGGAATATTGTTTTGAAAGGAGGCTGTTTACTGCCATGGGAACATTGGTGGCGTTTTTCGGTTCGTCGGTCCTTGTGACCGCCATATGCCTGGTCGTTGCTTTTATTTTGCTGAAAAAGGTCGGAAAGCTGATAAGAAATATAATTCTTATTGCCATATTTGTTATTGCCGTTTGCGTTTGCTGCGGATTGTTTACTATCTTGGATATAGGGCAGTTTATAAGGTCAATTGCCTGCGTTAGCTTTTTGTGACTTTGAATTAATGTATTTATAATGTATTTGTTTTATTATAAATTTGCTTAAAGAAAGGGTATTAAAGATGAAAAACGAGATACATATGCTGAAATCTGTCACCGGCAGACAGATGAACAGTTTTATCATAACCTGTGAGTCGGGACAGGTTATTGCGATTGACGGCGGATGGAGAGAGGATGCCGAATATTTTTTGAATTATCTGAGGAAAGTTACGGGAGAGGAAAAACCGAAGATAGACGCGTGGTTTCTGTCCCACTCCCATTCAGACCATGTAAATTTGTTTTTTGAGGTGATTGACAAGTATTGGGATGCTGTAGAGGTAGGCAAGATATATTATAACTTTCCGTCTGTTCAGTTTCTTGCCAAAGAAGACAAGGACGCGGCGGAAACAGCCCGGGAATTCTATGAAAAGCTTCCGGTTTTTGCGGACAAAATATGCATAGTGTCGGGCGGAGACGTTATCAATGTCGGGGACGCTGAGTTTGAAATACTGTATTCCCCTGACTTTGAGCTGAACAGAAACGTATGCAACAATTCCTCCATAGTTTTCAAAATGACTCTCGGAGGCAAGACAGCCATGTTTACCGGAGACTGCGGGGTAGAGGCAGGCGAGAAAATTCTGCGGCTTTATAAAGATTCCGGAATTTTGAAATGTGATATTTGTCAGATGGCGCATCACGGTCAGAACGGCTGCGACAGACCGTTTTATGAGGCGGTTGCTCCGGAAATCTGTCTGTGGTGCACGCCGCAGTGGCTCTGGGACAACGACGCGGGGAAAGGCTATAATACGCATTGCTTCAAGACAATTATTGTTCGGGAATGGATGAAAGAATTGGGCGTAAAGACCGATTATGTAATTAAAGACGGAACACAGGTATGTGAACTGTGACCGGTGAAGGAAAAATCAAAATCGGCGCGGTGGTAGGCTGTACCGCAAGCGGAAAGACAGCACTCGCAATCGAATTGGCGAAAAGGCTTGACGGCGAAATAATATGCTGTGACTCGATGCAGATATATAAGGGCATGGATATAGGGACAGCAAAGCCTACGGAGGAAGAAAGGAAAACGGTGGCGCATCATCTTACCGATTTTCTTTCACCTGATGTCCCTTATTCGTGCGCGGATTATGTAAAAGACGCCGCAAAGGCGGTTGAGGATATTTCGTCAAGGGGGAAATTTCCTTTGTTCTGCGGAGGAACGGGGCTTTATCTTGACAGGTTTCTCAAAGGCGGTACCGAGGACGGCGCGGTATCTCTTCCGGAGTACAGAGAGGAGTTGTACAAATACGCCCAAAGTCATGGCGCGGGCGCGCTTTACGCGATTCTTGAACAAAAGGACAAAGAGTGCGCGGCGTCCGTACATCCGAACAATATAAAGAGAGTGGTGCGGGCGTTGGAGATAATAGAGGCGACAGGGGAAAAGAAAAGCGACATTGACAAAAGAAATTCCTGCATGACCGACAAATATGAAAGCGTTGTTATTTTCCCTTATTTTAACGACAGAAGCCTTCTGTATTCCAGAATTGACAGACGGGTCGACAAAATGATAGCTGACGGACTTGCGGATGAGACCGAAAGGCTTTACAAAGACGGGGTTTTCGACAAATCTTCCACTGCCTCTCAGGCAATCGGCTATAAAGAACTTTTGCCGTATGTTTTGGGTGAGGATACCCTTGAAAATTGTATTGAAAAACTTAAGACCGCTACCAGAAGATATGCGAAAAGGCAGCTTACTTGGTTTTCATCAAAAGAGTATGCGCGAAAAGTCGAAATGGATGACGCGAACGGAGAGAAAATGTTTGAAGATATTGTAAACATTTCGGAAAAACTCTTTTACTGTTGAAGCTTTTGTGATATAATGTATACAGCGTGGCGAAATCGAATAAATATCGACTCATTGGCTGTATACCGCAGTTTTGCGGGTAAATAAATTCTGCCGCAAAACTGACCGGGTAAAATCCGAAAAAGGCGTGACTTAATCGAATAAATATCGACTCATTGGCTGTATACCGCAGTTTCGCGGGCAAAATTCGTATTGCGCGTTTTCGCATTTTTATGCATATCTCTGTTTAATATAACCGAATTGAAATATTGGAGTTTGAAATGGTAAAAACCCGGAAAAACAGAAGAACGGTAATTATAAACACGGTTGTGTGCATACTGATATTCAGTTTTATAATATATACGATAATTCAGCTTTCAAGAAATCTTTCGGTAAGCGTGTCCACATTGAGGACACAAAACATAACAGATGTAAGTTACGCCAATCTTAAGGGCTACATTTACCGCGACGAGCAGGTGATCGAAGCCGATGGCAACTGTGTGGCGGATTTTACGGTTTCCGACGGAGAAAGGGTTGGCGTGGGAACGACGTATGCAAACATTTACGGCGTTTCAAATATGCAAGAGGATTCCGTGAAAGATCTTCAGGAGAAAATCAACAGCCTTACCCAAAGAATAGAAATGCTTGAGGAAAGTGTAAACGAAAGCTACAGAGTCGCGGATATAAAGCAGGTCACGAAAAACACCGAAGAAGCTTATTACGCGTTTATCAATTCGGTAGCTGATGATAATTATTCAAGTGCGGACTTACAGGGCGACCATATTCTCGGAGGAATAAACGATTATCTGATTATCACGGGCAAGCTTGACCGTGCGAACAACATTATTTCATCCCTGAAAGAAGAAAAGCAATCTTTACTTTCTTCATCGGGAGGCAGTCAGAACGGGACGCTGGTTTCGGAGGAGAGCTGTTATATTTACCGTGAGGTTGACGGGTATGAGCAGATATTTGATTACGATTCTGTCATGAGTATGACTTTTTCCGATTTTTCTCAGACGGTGGCTTCCGCTGTTCCTTCGGACGGGTATGGGGTAATTGGGAAAAAAGTTTACAGTCCCAAATGGTATACCGTAGTTTTGACTGATGTAAATACATGTCTCAGTTTCGTTGAGGGACAGGCGTATGACGTTATTTTTCCGGACAGCGGAGATAAAACCATATCCATGACGGTTGAAAGAATATGTTTTTCGGAAGACTCCTCAGAGGGAGGATTTATTGTTTTTTCGAGCAATAAAATACTTTCGGATTTTGAGTTTACCAGAACGGTCAATATAAGGGTCAAGACAAATTCATGTACAGGATACCGTGTTCCCACCGAGGCAATCGTTATGCTCGGTTCGGAAAGAGGGGTTTACATACTCAGCGGGAATATTGTTGAATTCAGACGGGTTACGGTCATTGGACAGGGAAACGGCTATTATATAGTGAATACTTATGACGATGATTCAAACGAGGAAAATCCGAGCGAGATTCCGTACCTGAACCTGAATGACCTTATTATAACCTCCGGCAGAAATTTGTACGACGGGAAAATATTGAAGTAAATTGCCGATTCTTTGAGGCGGACAAGAAAGGTGTGCGTGTGATTGGATTTTTCATATCTTGACAGAAACGTTAACAATATCAGAGAGAAAATAAGAGAAGCTGCCGCTTCCGTAAACAGAGACCCCGAATC
>CASEEB010000207.1 GCA_949286815.1 uncultured Eubacteriales bacterium
AATCTCCTGTCATGATACGATGACAGGAGATTTTTAATTGGAGCTGGTGATGCGGCTCGAACGCACGACCTGCTGATTACGAATCAGCTGCACTACCGACTGTGCTACACCAGCATTTTTAAAATTTAAATATAAAGAAACCGATTTACAGTACACAGAACCACCGGTTTCATCGCCTTAATTGATTCAAGACGTAAAAACATATGATACAAATTGTCCCTGCGCTGCGCAAGACCGCGATTTGCAGTACACTCTTCTTTTTTACCGATTTCTTCACACTGCATTCGTTGATTAAATTATAACCCGGACAGTTTTTCGTCAGAAAAACTGCTGTATGCAGTACATGTCCTTTTTTAACCGATTTCTTCACACTGCATACATTATATCATAATTTTTCAAAAAATGCAATACCTTTTTTAAAAATAAATAAGGCGCAAATTACCGGTTTTACACATCGTATAACTGCGCCTCTCAAAAACACAAAAAATTAAACACCCTTGATCTTTTTCCAATATTCCTCAGCCGCGCTCTCGGTTTTGTTTTTTCCGAAGCTGTAGTACTTCCTGTCCTTTAAGTCATTCGGAAGATATTGCTGTCTTACATAATGATTCTCATAATCGTGAGGGTATATGTACCCTTTGAACAGCGGACTTTGCAGATGCACCGGAATATCGACTCCCAATCCCGCCGAAACATCCTCAAACGCCGCGTTTACCGCGGCATAAGCGGAATTTGACTTCGGAGCGGTGGCGAGCAAAATGGCGGCATTGGCAAGCGGTATTCTTGCCTCCGGCATTCCAAGCTCCTTAGCCGACTCACAACACGCCCTGACAATTGCCGCCGCCTGAGGGTACGCCAGACCCACATCCTCGGACGCGATGACCTGCAGTCTTCTGCAAACCGAAATCAAATCCCCCGAAGAAAGCATCTTTGCCACATAAAACACCGCCGCGTCCGGGTCGGATCCCCTTATCGACTTTTGCAGGCATCCCAACATATCATAATGCACGTCGTCATTAAAATTTCCAACGCCATATGAAAACTGCATAGCGTCGTCAATTGTAATTTCACTGTCCGCCGAAAAGTACGCGTTTTCAAAAAGTCCTATCGCCCTTCTGACGTCGCCTCCGGCAAGCTTTGCAATCTTCTGCGCGTCTTCGGCGCTGACGGTTTTGGTCTGCGAGCTTTCTTTATTGAGATAATCAAGCGCGCGGAACAGCATTTTCGCACATTCCTCCGCCTCCACGGGTCTGAACTCAAAAAGAGAAGAGCGAGATATAATCGCGTTATATATATAAAAATGAGGATTTTCGGTCGTTGACGCGATGAGTGTGACTCTGCCGTCCTCGATATATTCAAGCAAAGCCTGCTGCTGCTTTCGGTTGAAATACTGAATCTCATCTATGTACAAAAGTATACCGTTTGCCCCGAAAAGATTGGACGAGCTTGCGAGTACCTCCTTTACATCGGACATGGAAGCGCTTGTGGCGTTAAACCTGTGAAAGGACATATCCGACATACGAGCAATGACAGAGGCGGCGGTCGTCTTGCCGGTTCCGGGAGGACCGAAAAAAATCATATTGGTTATGCGTCCGCCCATAAGCATACGCCTGATAATTCCCTTTTGCCCGAACAAATGCTTTTGTCCTACTATTTCATCCATTGTTTCGGGTCTTAAAATATCGGCAAGCTGCGCATTTTTCATCTTCTCATACCTTTCAAAAAACACTTTTGATGAATTTAATTATAACTCAATTGCGTTTTTTTGTCAACATATAAAAGCACCGAAAACCTAACAAATGAAATTTAAAAATAAACCTGCCAT
This sequence comes from uncultured Eubacteriales bacterium, assembly GCA_949286815.1. Taxonomy (GTDB): domain Bacteria; phylum Bacillota; class Clostridia; order Oscillospirales; family CAG-272; genus SVTX01. The sequence continues at coordinate 1,826 of CASEEB010000207.1, forward strand.
ATTGTAATACCGTTTCCGTCTGTAATCAAATATAATCAAATAAAAAATTCAGACCGAAAATTATATGATTTTGTTTCATTGCTCTTAACAAAAAAACAAATTTACCCTATATATTTATACATTTTGTTGTGGTATAATTGTGTAAAGTATATGGAAGACGTATACATCGCATAAAATGCCGCGCGTTTTCGCGGAAATGTTATCATCGGATACATAAACAATCGAAGCCAACAATCAAATCAAGGAAATCAAGGAGATTTACCATGACGAACAGAGAGCGTATAATGAACATTCTGCATTTCAAAGATGCAGACCGCTTGCCTGCGGTTCATTTCGGCTATTGGGGCGAGCTGCTTCTGGAATGGGCGGAACAGGGCAAAATATCCAAAGACCTCGCCATAGGAAATTATGACGGCAGTGAAAAAGAAATTGAACTTGACCGTATTATCGGTTGGGACTGCAACTGGAGCCGCCCCGTCGGATATAACAACGGTTTGTTCCCGCCGTTCGAGCATAAGGTGCTCGAAGTTCTTCCGGACGGAACCCAGCGTGTCCAAAGTCCTGACGGTCTGATAGAAAAAATAAAACCCGGCACCGTATCAATTCCCTCCGAAGACGACTATCTGCTAAAGGACCGCGAGGCGTTTGAGACGCTTTACAAGCCCAAAATGCAGTTTTTCCCCGAAAGAATAGACCTTGAATATTTCCGCAACTTCAACAATACGCGTCCGCAGGATGTCGCGGTCGGACTTGCGGTGGGAAGTGTGCTCGGGAACATCAGAAATATGACGTCGGTTGTAGGAATGAGTTATTTGATATACGATGAAGACGAGGATCTTTTTGCGGACATTGTAGACACCTATGCGGATATGCAGTACAAATGCCTTGAGGCAGTGCTTCAGACCGGCGCAAAATTCGATTTTGCGCACTATTGGGAGGATATCTGCTTCAAAAACGGTCCGCTGATCTCCCCCGAGCTATTTGAAAAATACTGTGCGAAACACTACAAAAAGCGCAACGACCTTTGCCACAAGTACGGAATCGACATCATCTCGCTCGACTGCGACGGAGTCGTCGAAAAGCTTCTTCCCACGTGGTTCAACAACGGTGTAAATACAATGTTCCCGATAGAAGTCGGAGTATGGGGTGACCAGTTTGAGCCGGCAAGGAAAAAGTTCGGCAACGGCTTGCTCGGAGTCGGAGGCATGGACAAAACCGCGCTGCGCAAAGACAAGGCCGCGGTTGACGCGGAAATCGAACGTATGAAACGGTTGGTTTCGCTCGGAGGATTCATTCCCTGCCCCGACCACCGTCTGATGCCCGGCACAAAATTTGAGCTTGTACAGTATTACGCCGAAGAAATAAAGAAAATAAGGATCTGACCTTCAAAGGAGCCATCATGCCACAGGACGCGGAAAGCACCTTGCACAATGAAAACGGCACTTCTAAAAAGCCGCCGATTTTTCAGAACACCTCTGTCTGCGACTGCGTATACAGTCCGGAACTGTCATCATCACATCTTCGTGTAAACGAATTTGTGGAGATCAGTCTTGTCACAGAGGGAAACGGAATACACCGGATTCTCAATAACACATCCGAATGTCGGGCGGGAGATTTATATATAATAAGCAGCGGTGTTTCACACGGATATTTTGCCAAAAGCACAGCCGAACGCCCCGTGGTGTTATCGCTTTGCTTTGACGAGAAATTCTGGCTTGAGGGTATCTGGTCTGATTTTGACAGCCCGCACTTCTGCTACGGGGTATTCAAAAACAAAGCCCCTGTTTCATATGCCGTTTTGAATTCCCAGGCTCTAAATGAAGTCAAAAATATTTACAGATTGATAGAAAACGAAGTAACGCATAAAAAACTCGAATGGGAAGAAGCGGTACGCGCGTATCTGACCCTGCTGCTCATAACCGTGGGTAGGTATATCAATATGGAGGACACTGTTCAGCCGATACATATACACCCCAAGGAATGGGTCACGGTCTCCGCCGCGATGCGGGAGGCGCTTGAACGCTGCGGTGACAGCAATATGACTCTGGAATCTATTGCCGCGTCTTTGTATGTAAGTAAATCGCACTTAAGCAGACTCTTTCAGAAAGCTGTGGGTGAGTCTTTTCTCGATTATGTCCGAAGTATCCGGATAAGCCGTGCGTGCAGCCTGCTTCGCAACACTTCACTTACAAATCAGGAAATTGTAAATAAATGCGGAATGAAAGACGTTCCGACTTTTTACCGGACTTTCAAAGCTTCCATGGGCATGACTCCTTACCAGTACCGAATTTCAAACGGAAAATCAAAAAACCGGAAAAGTGAAAAATCCGGTATGGAAATTCTTTCGGAAATTTCGGAAAATCTCCAGTCCGGCAAAATCAAAGAGGTTGAATCTCTTGTAAAAGACGCATTATCCGATTCAATACCGCCGGCGCGTATCTTAAACGACGGGCTATTGAGCGGAATGAACATCTTGGGTGAAAAATTCAAAAAAAACGAGGTATATGTCTCGCAGGTACTCGCGGCGGCGCGCGCCATGAGCACCGGAATGGCAATGCTCAAACCATACCTCACTGAAAAAGACACCGCGTACAAGGGTCGGGTCTGTATCGGCACGGTGGAGGGAGATTTGCACGACATCGGTAAAAATCTCGTTAAGATGATGATGGAATGTAAAGGTCTTGAGGTCATTGACCTTGGCACCGACGTCTCTGCAGAAACTTTCGTAAACACCGCGATCGAAAAAGACTGCCGGATAATCTGCTGTTCCGCGCTGCTTACAACCACCATGGACATCATGGAGGACGTTGTAAAGTGCGCCGAGAAAGCAGGCATACGCGACAAGGTAAAGATAATGATCGGAGGAGCGCCCGTAACCCAGGAATTCTGCGACAGGATAGGAGCTGACTGCTACACCTCCGACGCCGCGAGCGCCGCTGACGCCGCAGTTGAACTTTGCAAAGTATAAGCTTTTATCATTAAATTCAACTTTTTATCTGCAATCATAATAATATAATAACATACCATAATTTTTAAACAAAAACATAATAAAGGAGTATTTAATCATGAGTATAATCAATGAAATTTCGGAAAATCTTCAGACAGGTAAAGTCAAAGCAGTAAAGGAATTGGTACAGACCGCTATAAACGAAGGTATCGACCCCTCAACAATTCTTAACGACGGTCTTTTGAGCGGAATGAATGTAATCGGTGAAAAATTCAAAAACAACGAAGTATACGTGCCCGAGGTTCTGGTCGCCGCCAGAGCGATGAACGCGGGAGTACAGCTGCTCAAGCCCCTGCTTATTGAGGAGGGCGTTCAGGCAAAGGGACGCGTATGTATCGGCACGGTGGAGGGAGATTTGCACGACATCGGTAAAAACCTCGTCAAGATGATGATGGAGGGCAAAGGAATTGAAGTCATTGACCTCGGCACCAACGTTTCCCCCGAAACCTTCGTAAACACCGCTATAGAAAAGGACTGCCAGATAATCTGCTGCTCCGCGCTGCTTACAACCACCATGGACGCAATGGAGAAAGTTGTAAAGTGCGCCGAGAAGGCAGGCATACGCGACAAGGTAAAGATAATGGTCGGAGGAGCGCCCGTAACTCAGGAATTCTGCGACAAGATAGGGGCTGACTGCTATACCTCCGACGCCGCGAGCGCCGCTGACGCCGCAGTTGAACTTTGCCGCAGCGCATCCTGAAAAATTTATAACATACCGGGTATTTATATGAAAAAAACAACAGAAAAATTTCTGAAAAACAAAGATAAAACCGTGCCTATTCTGTCATTTCCGTCCACTCAGTGCCTGGGTATAACGGTAAATGAGCTTATATCGTCCTCCGATATGCAGCTCAAAGGAATGATGGCAATCGCGCAAAGATGTAATATCGGAGCGTCCCTGAATGTGATGGACCTCTCTGTGGAAGCGGAGTGCTTCGGAGCAAGCATACGCATATCCGAAAATGAAAACCCCACAGTGGAAAAAGGAATTATAGATGATATTTCCATGGCTTCCGACATAAAAGTTCCAAAGGTAGGTTCGGGAAGAACTTCGATTTTTATTGACGGCGTAAAGAAAGCCAAACAGGAAATTAAAGACATTCCTGTATTCTGCGGCGTTATCGGACCGTATTCGCTTGCGGGAAGACTGTTTGATATGACAGAGCTTATGATGGAGTGCTATGACAGTCCCGACGATGTCAAAATCCTGCTTTCAAAGGTTACGGGATTTTTGATTGAATATATAAAAGCCTATAAAGAGGTAGGGGCTGACGGCGTTATCATGGCGGAACCGGCGGCAGGGCTTCTGTCTCCGGCTTTGGCAGATGAGTTTTCAATGCCGTATGTCAAAGAAATTTTCGACGCGGTAAACGACGACAATTTTGTGATCTGCTATCATAACTGCGGAAACGCCGTTGTCGATATGGCGTCCTCCATCGCGTCTCTCGGCGCGGATGTATATCATTTCGGAAACGCCATTAAGCTCAAAGACATTATTCCTTTCATGCCTGCCGACAGTATAGTTATGGGAAATGTAGACCCGCTGCTCTTCAGAAACGGCACCGTGGATGATGTGAGAAAAAGCGTACGCAATGTATACGAGGAATGTTCAGTGTATGAAAACTTTATGATTTCCTCGGGCTGCGATATTCCCGCCATGTCAAAATGGGAGAACATCGACGCATACTTTGACGAGGTCAAAAAGCTTTATGTATAAAGTAAAAATAGGTGACGAGGTCATATACGCCGACGGCGGAGAAATTCTGTCGGATGTGTTGCTGAAGCATAAAAAACCTGTCGAGCACCCATGCGGCGGCCGCGGTACATGCAAAAAATGCAAAGTAAACGTCAACGGCAAAGAGGAACTTTCCTGCAGATATGTTATAAACTCGGACATAGAGGTTTCACTGTCCGGAACGGAAAATATCATATCGGAAACCGGAGCCGACACCACGGGAAGCATCACAAAAAATCTCTGCTTCGCCCTTGATATCGGCACTACAACCATAGCGCTCGCGTTGGTTTCTCTTGACGAAGGAAAAATTGTTAAAGTCATTACCGGAACAAATCCGCAGCGTGCCTTCGGCGCCGATATTATGACAAGAATCTCATACTGCCGCCAAAACTCTCAATATGAGCTTAACCGCGTGGTAATCGCGGAAATCAACAGACTTATCGGAGAATTCGGTATTGAAAGAATCGACACCATGTACGTGGCGGGCAACGTGACAATGCTTCACCTGTTTTTCAACGTGGACTGTTCGTCAATAGGTGTAGCTCCTTACACCCCCGTCTTTCTTGAAAGCAAATCCGCCGATGCAGAAGATATCGGTATCATAGGCGTCGGGAAAGTAATCTCTCTGCCGTCGGTATCTTCTTTCGTCGGCGCGGATATCGTGGCGGGAATGAATTATACCGGGTTTCCGTCTGACGGAAAATACAATCTGCTTGTGGACCTTGGAACAAACGCCGAGGTCGTGCTCTTTTCCGAAAACTCCGGATTGGCTACCGCAGCGGCGGCAGGTCCGTGCTTCGAGGGAGCAAATATCTCGTTCGGAATGAGCGCCACAAGCGGCGCGGTATATTCTTTTTCGCTTAAACAAAATCGGGAAAAGGACGTAAAAACCATATCCGACGTTCCGGCAAAAGGCATTTGCGGAACCGGTCTTATTGATATAATCGCCGAGCTTGTCAAAGCAAACATCATAGATGAAACCGGATACATGGAAGACGAAACCTATATTATTTCCGATAACGTCACGCTTTCCCAAGGCGATGTACGGCAGTTTCAGCTTGCCAAGTCCGCGGTTTATTCCGCTATACTCTCACTTATAAAAACCGAAAACATAGCTTTTGAGCAGATAGAAAATATGTACATCTCGGGAGGTTTTTCGGCAAAGATAAACATTGAAAGCGCCGTGACCTGCGGACTTCTCCCCGCTGCCCTCGCCTCAAAGACCGTACCCATAAACAACAGCAGTCTGCTTGGAACCGTGAAATTCGCGCTTGAGCAAAATGACCTGTCGGTTTATACACGCAACACTGAATATGTAGATCTGTCTTCGAGCAGATACTTTTCCGACCTTTTCATAGAAAACATGATGTTTGAAACTCTATAAAATAAAAAAAGCATACTCATAATTTGTCGTAAGCCTTCATTTTCTTTACGGATGAATTTCAAGAAGCGACAATATCGGTATGCTTTTTTATTTCAAATCAGGTAAATTAATATTTCTTCATATCAATGGTATCCAAAAAGTGCTACATATGTTATAAAATAACATATGGGCGCTTTTTTGGTTAATATAATTATTTTTATTATAATATATTTAAAAACAGTATTGAAATTCACACAATAACATGGTATAATTTTAACAAAAGCTAATATCAAAAATAATTTTAGGAGCAAAGAAATGACCGAACGCAAATTAAATGTAAAAAATATTCTTTATAATTGTATTATGTATTTGTCAATTATCATATCGTCAATTTTAATCTGTAAGATATTTGACTCGGGGTTCTTTTTCGGTGAAGAAGAAATGGGAATATCATCAAATATAAAAAACATTATATATATACTGTCATACTGTCTGGTTCATTATACATATACTCACTTTTTTCTGTTATATAACGAATACGCGAGAAAAAAATATTATTCTTCTTTTTCAACCCCT